>NZ_JBSGBY010000596.1:0-5121 GCF_053601505.1 Nocardia sp. NPDC004722 | reverse complement strand
CCACCTGCTCGGCCAGCTCCACCGAGCGGTAGTGGGCGATGACGAATCCGAGCACCATCGAGAGAAAGGCCGCACCGATGAGAGCGGCAGCGCCGACCCCGCCCCCGGTGGCCGCGCCGAGCCCGTCGACGGCCGAACGGTCGCCCCTGCGCGGATTGACCCGGCGCGAACTGCCTTTCGTGCCGGTGTTCGCGCAATCGGTGGCGGCCATCGCGCCCTCGGGCACGGCGGTGGTCACCCCGGCGTTCGTGATCGGCGCGGGCGGCGGCGGGATGAGCATGGTCGCGTTCCTGGCGGCCGCGGTGCTGGCCTGGGGTGTGGCGCTGGTGATCCGGCCGATGGCGCAGCGGCTGGCGGTGACCGGCGGGCTGTACACGTACGTGGCCAAGGGTCTCGGGCCCGCGGCGGCGGTGCCGGTCGGCTGGTCGGCGATCGTCGGGTACGCGAGTGTCAGTGTGTCGGGCCTGATCTCGGTCGGCACCTATCTGGATCAGATCGCGGTCACCGCCGGGATCAGCGGTTTCGGCGGCACCGCCACGATCATCGCGTTGCTGCTGGCGGCGGCCGTGGTGGCCGCGGTGCTCATGGTGCGCGGCATCCGGCTGTCCGCGTCCACCACACTGCTGGTGGAATGCGTCTCGGTGGTGACGGTGCTGGCGCTCATGGGTTACCTGCTGACCCGGCACGGCGCCACCACCAATCGCGCGTTCGAATGGCACGGCGGCACCGGCACGCTCGCCATGAGCGCGGTCGTGGCGATCAGCGCCTTCGTCGGATTCGAAAGCGCCACCACGCTGTCGGCCGAGGCGTATCGGCCGTTCCGGTCGGTGCCGCGAACCCTGGCCTGGACGCCGGTGGCGGCGGCGGTCATCTATCTGGTCGCGGTCGGTGCGCAGGCGGTGGCGCTGGCGTCCGCGTCGCCGGGTATCGCCGCGAGTTCGACGCCCGTCACCGACCTGCTGCTGCAGGACAATTCGCGCGCTTTGACCTCGATCCTGGATCTCGGCGTGGCGGCCTCGTTCTTCGCGTGCACGGTGGCCTCGGTCAATGCCCTGGTGCGCGTGCTGTTCACGATGGGTCGTGAGGGTATCGCCCCGGCCGCGGTCGGGCGCGCGCATCCGCGATTCCGCACGCCCGCGCCCGCGATCGTGGCGGCGATGGCCGCGATCACCCTCTGCACGGTCGGTTATCTACTGTCCGGGGCCGAACCGCAGGACGGCATCCGCAGTTTCCTCACCCTCAGCGCGCTCGGCTATCTCGGTTCGTATCTCCCGGCCTGCTTGGCCACGCCCGCGCTGCTGCGCCGCATCGGGGAATCCTCGCGCCCGATCACGATTCTCGGCACCGTGACCGCCGTCCTGCTCGGGGTGCTCATGGTGGCCGCCGCCGTCTCGGCCCGCAACGAGAACGTGACCGTGGTGATCACGTATGCCGCGGTCATGGCGGCGGCCGGGGTCTTCACCCTGATCCTGCGCCGACGTGCGCCGGATCGGTGGCGCGGCATCGGCATCTACGACGAGCCGCAGCGCGGCGACCTGCTCGAGAACGTCACCTTCCGGTAGGCGTGATGAAGGATTCCGGCCGCACCAATACCGTCTCCAATTCGATCGCCATCCTCGAGGCGGTCGCCGATCGAGGCGCGGGCGTCACCGCCAAGGAGATCGCCGCGCACCTCGGCATCGCGCCCGCCACCACCTACCGGCTGCTCAATTCCCTGGTCGCCGACGAATATCTGGTCCGCACCGCCGATTTGCGCGGCTTCGCCCTCGGTGCGCGGCTGCGCGGTTTCGCCGCGGCGATCAATGTGCCGGTGCTGTCCACGGCCGCTCGCACCCTGCTCGACGAGTTCCGCGCTTCCACCCGATTCGCGGTGCACCTGATGAACTTCCGCCCCGCGGCTGTCCAGGTGGTCAGCGAGGACCCCGACCATCCGATCCCGGGCGAACGCGAACTGTCCCGGCACCTGCACGCCTCCGCGGCGGGCAAACTGCTGCTGGCCTCGCACACGGAATGGCGCACGCTGGTGGCCAATCCGCCGCGCATCGCCCCGCGCACCAAGATCGATCACCCGGCCCTGGCCAGCGACCTGCAGTCGGTGCGCGACACCGGATACGCCCGCGCCGCCGACGAACTCGTGGCCGGGGTCGCGTGCCTGGCGCTGCCGATATACAACGCGCTCGGCACCCTCGCGGGCGCGCTGTGCCTGACCGGTCCGAGCAATCGCCTGCCCGCGCTCGAGACGCATCGCGACCCGGCCCGCGAGTGCGCCGCCGGTCTCGCCCCACTGCTGTACTGACCGATCACGGCTGCTTCGCCGACCCTCGGATCAGGCTGCGGCGGCGAAAAATCGGTGGCCGGGCCGCAGCGCGCGCTTCTACCCTGGGTGCACATTCGACCCGAAAGGACCACTTGGAAGCGACTGTCACGGTGACTCCGGATCAGTTGCCGGAGCTGCTGCTGCACATCGCGGTGGTGCGTCCGGTCTTTCTCTGGGGAGCTCCCGGTATCGGAAAGAGTTCGCTGGTGCGGGCTTTCGCCGACGAGCTCGGCGTGGAGTGCGTCACCCTGCTGGGCACCCAGCTCGCGCCCGAGGATCTCATCGGTGTCCCGCAGATCGTGGGCGACCGCAGCCGTTTCGCGCCGCCGGAGATGATCGCGCGCGAGCAGCCCTACTGCCTGTTCCTCGACGAACTCAACGCCGCCCCCGCCGAGGTGCAGAAATCCTTCTACTCCCTGATCCTGGACCGCCGCATCGGCAATTACGAACTGCCCGCCGGTTCCGTGGTGATCGGGGCCGGCAACCGCGCCACCGACAACGCGCTCGCCCGGCCCATGGCCTCCGCCCTGGTCAACCGCATGGTCCACATGCACCTGCGCGCCGATGTCGACGACTGGCTGAAGTGGGCCGGTACCAACGACATTCACCCCTGGGTCGTGGAATACGTGATGCAGCGGCCCGATCACCTGTGGTCGCAGCCGCCCAAGACCGAACAGCCCTTCTCCACGCCGCGCGGCTGGCACATGCTGTCGGACGCCCTGCACTCCTACGGAAGCGGGATCGACGACACCGTGCTGTGGGTGCTCGCCTCCGGAATCCTCACCACCGCACACGCTTCCGGCTTCCGCGCCTTCGTCAAGACCGTGCGCCACGCCTACGATCTCGAGGCGGTCATCAAGGGCGACGCGGGCTGGCCGCGCAATCCGGCCGACCGCGATCTGCTGTTCTTCCTCTCGGAAGCCTTCCGCGCCCGGCTGATCAAGGAACTGCCCGAATCCCGCGAACACGTCTCGGCGAGTCTGAAGCGATTCGTGTTGCGCGCCAAGACCATGCTCACCGAACTGGCCGAGATCTCGGTGGAGTGCGCGCAATTGGTGATCGCCTCCGACGACGGCGGCCTGCCCGTGCTGCCGTCCTGGTTCCTGGTGGAGGTCACCCGCGATCTGCCGCGCCTGGCCGCCCGGAGGTAGCCGTGGGACGCTCGAATCGCAAGCGCGGCAAGGTGATCGACCCGTGGCGGGAGAACCTGCTCAACGGCTGGACCCAGGTGCGTGAACATCCGGTGTTCCGCCGCGTGCAGAACGGGCTCGTCGAGACCGAGACACGTCTGCCCGACGACGTGTGGGCGGTCATCACCGACTGGGGCACCATCTACTACGACCCCAAACATCGTGCGACGGCCGAGGAATGGGCCTGGGTGTTCGCGCATCTGCTGCTGCACGCGGGCTTCGGTCACCTCGATCCGCGCGAGGCTCCCGAACGCGGTGTCGAGTCGAATACCTACGCGGGCTCCTGGATTCAGGCCCCGCATCAACCGCACCCGGTGTATCGAGCCGCCTGCTGCGCGGTCATCGACGAATACCTGCCGACCTTGAAGATCGGCCGCCCACCCGTCGACCTTCCGCTCCCGCCCGGTGGCTCGGACGAACGGGTCCTGGCGCAGCGCTGGTGGCAGAGCAGCGTTCCGGAACCGTACCGGCGCACCGAATATCCGGACTTCTTCATCGGCACCGAGGCCACCGCCCGCAAGCGCGAGCACCCGAAGCTCTTCGCCACCGGCATCGGCGACGCCGCCCGCGAGGCGCTCGCCGCCGCCGGCCGTGACGTCACCCGTGGACAGGCCGAGACCTTGCAGGCATGGGACCGCGCCCTCAACTGGTTCGTCTCCTCGTATCCGTTGCTCGGCGCGCTGGCCGCCGGGATGAAGATCGTCGCCGACCCGGATGTGGCGCGCGGCTGGGACATCTCGATCGCCGCGGTCAATGCCGAGGCCGCGGAGATCTACATCAACCCGTTCGCCGGGCTCTCCGACGAGGAATGGAAGTTCGTCCTCGCCCACGAGATGCTGCATGCCGCCCTGCGCCACGGTGAGCGCGCGGGCTGGCGTGACCACTACCTGTTCAACGTCGCCTGCGACTACGTGGTCAACGGCTGGCTCGTCGAAATGGGCGTCGGGCAACTGCCCGAGGGACTGCTCTACGACCCGGACCTCAAAGGGCTGTCCTCCGAACAGATCTACGACCGCATCGCCGCCGACCTGCGCCGACTGCGCAAGATCGCCACCCTGCGCGGGCGCGGCAAGGGCGACATCTTCGGAGAACCGCTGCCGCACAACCACACTCCCGGCCGCTATCTCGACCTGGACGAGTACTACCGCAACGCGATGTGCACGGGACTCGCCTACCACCAGTCCACTGGCCGCGGACTGCTGCCCGCCGGACTCGAACAGGAGATCCGCGCGCTCGATCAGCCGCCGCTGCCCTGGGACGCCCAGCTGGCGCAATGGTTCGACGAGTACATCCCGGCCGTGGAGAAGCGCCGCAGCTATGCCCGCGCCTCGCGGCGGCAGTCCTCGACACCCGACATTCCGCGCCCGGCGTGGGTGCGGCCCGAGGAATCGGTGCGGCTGCCCACCTTCGGCGTCGTGCTGGACACCTCCGGGTCGATGTCGGCCGCGCTGATGGGCAAGGGCCTGGGCGCGATCGCCTCCTACGCCACCGCCCGCGACGTGCCGCGCGCCCGGGTCGTCTACTGCGACGCGGCCGCCCACGACGCCGGTTACCTGCCCGTCGACGAGATCGCCGCCGGTGTCCGGGTGCGGGGGCGTGGCGGCACCGTGCTGC
>NZ_JBSGBY010000595.1:0-5131 GCF_053601505.1 Nocardia sp. NPDC004722 | reverse complement strand
AGCCTGGGCCCGATCAAGAAGATCGACGCGGGCGTCCTCTCGGTCGCCTACGCCGAATTCGGGCCCGCCACCGGGCAACCGGTGATCCTGCTGCACGGCTGGCCCTACGACGCCTACAGCTACGCCGACGTCGGCCCGCTGCTGGCCGCGTCCGGATATCACGTATTCGTCCCGTTCCTGCGCGGCTACGGCGAAACCCGCTTCCTGTCCCCGCAGACCGTACGCAACGGTCAGCAGTCCGCGATCGCCCGCGACATCGTCGATTTCATGGACGCCCTGCACATCGACAAGGCCGTGCTCGGCGGATTCGACTGGGGCGCACGCACGGTCGACATCATCGCCGCGCTGTGGCCGCAGCGGGTCAAGGCCATGGTCGCGGTGAGCGGCTACATCATCACCCAGCAGGCCGCCCAACAGCAGCCGCTGCCGCCGGAGGCCGAACTGGGCTGGTGGTACCAGTACTACTTCGCCACCGAACGCGGCCGCCTCGGCTACGACCACAATCGCCACGACTTCAACAAGCTGATCTGGAAGCGGGCCTCCCCGGCCTGGAATTTCGACGACGCCACCTACGACCGCAGCGCCGCCGCCTTCGACAATCCCGATCAGGTGGACATCGTCATCTCCAATTACCGGTGGCGTTTGAGCCTGGCCCCGGGCGAGCCGCAATACGACGCCTACGAACAGCAGCTCGCGACCGGACCGGCGATCTCGGTGCCCGCCATCACGATCGGCAGCGACTTCGACGGGGCCGCCAAGGACGGGAAGGGGTATCGCGGCAAGTTCACCGGGAAGTACGAGCACCGCGTCTTCGACGGGATCGGGCACAACGTCCCGCAGGAGGCGCCGCAGCCGTTCGCGCAGGCCATCATCGACGCCGACCATCTGTGATCTCGCCCGAATGCCGGGCCCGGTAAGACAACCGGGCCCGGCATTCCGCTGTCTCCAGGCTGTCGCGTGGCTACAGGCTGTCGCGTCGCCGCATACCGCCGTCGACCTCGAGCTCGATGACGGTGTCGATGCCGATCCGGCGCAGGAACGGATAGTCGTGGCTGACAACGAGTATCGCGCCGCGATAGTCGCCGAGGGCTTCGACCAGCTGGTCCACGCTGCCGATATCGAGATTGTTGGTCGGCTCGTCGAGGATCAGCAGTTGCGCGGGCGGATCGGCGAACAGCAAGCGCGCCAGCGACACTCGGAACCGTTCGCCGCCCGACAGCGTCGAGACCGGCCGTTCCACGCTGCTTCCGCGAAGCAGCAAGCGGGCCAGTCGATTCCGGACCGTGCCCAGTGCGGTGGTGGTGGCCACCGCGTGCACGTTGTCGAGCGCGCTGGCCTGCTCGTCCAGATTGTCCAGCCGCTGCGGAAGATAGCCCACCCGGTCGGTGAGCAGTGTGCCGCGTTCGGGGTGCCGACCGGCGAGCAGATTCTCGATCAACGTCGACTTGCCCGCGCCGTTGGGCCCGATCAGGGCGACGCGTTCCGGCCCTTGGATGACGATGCGGCGGTCACCCTCGCCCAGTTCCGCGATGCGGCGGCTGCGCGGCACCTCGGGATCGGGCAGTTCCAGATGAATGTGTTCCTCACGGCGTACCCGTGACGACGCGGAGTCCAGGATTTCCTGGGCCGCACGTACTTTCGCGTCCAGCGTGGTGCGCATCGCACCGGCCGAACTTTGCGCCTTGCTCGCCCGGTTGCCCGCGAGAATTCGTGGAATTCCCCCGTCCCGCTGGGTGGCGCGGGCGGTGCGCTCGCGTCGGGCGAGTTTGGTCTCGGCCTCGACGCGCTGCCGCTTCTCGACCTTCAACGCCTGTTCGGCGCTCCGGGCCGCCTGCACGGCCGCGGCCTGTTCCTGTTCTGCGTACTGTTTCCAGGCGCTGTAGGGCCCGCCGAACACTTCCAGTGTCGCGCCGTGCAATTCGGCGGTGGCGTCCATCCGCTCGAGCAGTTCGAGGTCATGGCTCACCACGATGAGGGTGCCGGGCCAGGCGTCCACGAATCCGGCCAGCCTGGCGCGGGTTTCGCGGTCGAGATTGTTGGTCGGCTCGTCGAGCAGCGTGATCGGGGTGCGCTGGATCCGCAGCCCGGTGATCGCGACGAGCACGGCTTCACCGCCGGAGATCTCCCCGACCCGGCGGTCCAGATCGGCGGCGCTGAAACCGATGTCGTGCAGCGCCTCGTCGGCGCGGGCCTCGATATCCCAGTCGTCGCCGACGGTCTCGAAGTGCGCGTCGGCGGCGTCGCCGGACTCGATGGCGCGCAGGGCCGCGAGTGTGCCTGCGATACCGAGCAATTGCGCGAGGGTGGCGTCGCGGCCGAGGGTGAGGGTCTGCGGGAGATACCCCACCGCGCCGGTGGTCTCGATGCTCCCGGACGTCGGGGTCAGCTGCCCGGCGATCAGCCGCAACAGCGTGGACTTACCAGCGCCGTTGCGGCCGACCAGACCGGTGCGTCCGGTGCTCAACGTGCCGTTGAGCCCGGACAGCGCGACGGTGCCGTCGGGCCATTCGAAGGACAGCTGCCGCAGGGTGATGGCAGCGGACATGGACATGGATGTGGACATGGTTCGTCGACTCTTTCCTGCTCGGGAACGAGCGGGCCGCACGTGAATAAGGAACGTCGCGGAGCCGGACGAAGGCAAAGAGGTGAGAAAGCGCCGCCTTCGACCGGGCGGCTAGATTCTGTCGACTTCCTCCATGAGCACGTGATCACCCTATCAGCGGCGTCAGACGGTGATCGTCTGGTATTCGGTGTACTGGGCCAGGCCGACCGCACCGTATTCACGGCCGATCCCGCTGGCCTTGAATCCGCCGAAGGGGCCGTCGAATCCGATCGGCGCGCCGTTGACGGTGACCGTCCCGGTGCGGATGCGGCGGGCCACCGCGAGGGCCGCGGCCTCGTCCGCCGACCAGACGCCGCCGGAGAGCCCGTACTCGGAGTCGTTGGCGATGCGGAGCGCGTCGTCGATATCGTCGTAGGCGAGCACGACCAGGACCGGACCGAAGATCTCCTCGCGCGCGATGCGCATGTCCGGCGTCACGTCGGCGAAAACCGTTGGGGTGACATAGAAGCCATCGCGCAGGCCGGGCGGCAGCTGCGGGCCGCCGCACACCAGACGCGCGCCCTCGGCCAGGCCGATCTCGATGTAGTCGCGGACCCGCTGTTGCTGATCGCCGCGCACCATCGGGCCGATGAAGGTGCCGGGGTCGCGCGGATCACCGACCGGCAGGGATTCGACCAGCGCCGCCAGGGCCGCGACCACCTCCTCGTAGCGGGAGCGCGGGGCCAGGATTCGGGTTTGGGCGATACAGGATTCGCCATTGTTGAGCAGGGAACCGAACTTCAGGCCCCGCATCACGCTGTCCAGGTCGGCGTCGGGCAGGATCACCGCCGCCGATTTGCCGCCGAGTTCCAGGCTGACCCGTTTGAGCTGTTCACCGGCGAGGGCGGCGATGCGGCGACCGGCCGCCGTCGAGCCGGTGAACGCGATCTTGTCCACCAGCGGATGCGAGATCAGGTACTCGCTCGTCTCCCGTTCCGCGGGCAGCACGCTCAGCACCCCGTCGGGCAGGTCGAGGCGATCCAGCAGCTCGGCCAGCAGGCCCATGCTCAGCGAGTTCTCCGGGGATGCCTTGAGCACCACCGAGTTTCCGGTGAGCAGGGCGGGCAGGATCTTCGAGGTCGCGGAGGAGAACGGCGAGTTCCACGGGATCACCGCCGCCACCACGCCGACCGGCTCGCGCCGAACCACGCTGCGCACGTGCGCATTCGGATCCGAGGGGCTGAGGGTGCGTTCCCAGTCGAAGTGCTCGGCGGCGGTGAGGTAGGCGTTCGCTTGGCGGGTCAGACCGGCTTGACCGGCGGTGGTGAACCAGGCGGCGGAACCGTTCTCGGCGGTGATCAACTCGGCGATCCGGTCGGCCTGTTCGGCGCGCAGCTCGTTGAACCGGCGCAGTAGCGCGATGCGCTCGGCGGGCGCGGTGTCGCGCCAGGCGCGGCCTTCGAAGGCCGTCGCGGCCGCCTTCACCGCGGCGTCCACGTCCGCGGGGTGCGCCTGGGCGGCCTGGCCGATGAGCGAGCCATCGTGTGGCGAAAGGATCTCCAGCAGGGCCGGTTCGCTGGGATCACGCCACGAACCACCGATGTAGAGCCGGTCGTAGGTGATCATTCGTCGTCCTCCTCGAGGTCTGCCCGCTGAAATGTGGTCGTCGTCATAGCTCCGACGCTAGGGACCGCCGGGCGCGGGCCGCGAGCGTCGGATGACGTAATCACCGACGCTGATCCCGGTACGTCTCGAGCAGCCGCAGCCATACCTCGCTGATGGTCGGGAACGACGGCACCGCATGCCACAGCCGGTCCAGGGTGACCTCGCCCGCGATGGCGATGGTGGCCGAGTGCAGCAGCTCCGCGACGCCCGCACCGGCGAAGGTGGCGCCGAGGATCACGCCCCGCTCGGGATCGACGAGGATGCGGGCCCGCCCACGATAGTCCGGATCATGTTGCAGCGCACCGGCGACACGGCCGATGTCGTAGTCGACGACCTCGACCGTCCGGCCCGCCCGCGCGGCGTCCTCGGTGGTGAGGCCGACGGCGGCGATCTCCGGATCGGTGAAGACGACCTGCGGGACGGCGTGCAGATCGGCGGTGCCGGTGTGCCGTCCCCACGGGGAGAGGTCGAGTTCGCGGCCCGCCGCCCGCTCGGCGATCACCGTGCCCGCGATGCGCGCCTGGTACTTGCCCTGATGGGTGAGCAGAGCACGGTGATTGACATCGCCGACGGCATAGAGCCATTCGCCTGCCACGGCCGTCACGGTGTAGGTGTCGTCGGTGGGCAGCCACTCCCCCGACGGCACGCCGACCGTGTCCAACCCGATGTCGTCGGTGCGGGGCGCGCGCCCGGTCGCCAGCAGCAGTTCGTCGACCACGAGGCGGGTGCCGTCGTCCAGGCTCAGATGCACGCCGTCATCTGGTCCGCCCGCCCGTTCGGCGGTCGCGATGCCCGAGCCGAAACGCAATTCGACGCCCGCGGCCCGCAGCCGGTCGGCGACCAGGTCGGCGGCGAAGGGCCTGGCCCCAGCCGATGCCACGTCGGGGGAGAGCTCGATCGTGCTCGGCTACCCGGGCGGCGGGC
>NZ_JBSGBY010000594.1:0-5137 GCF_053601505.1 Nocardia sp. NPDC004722 | reverse complement strand
GGCGACCGTCGCCGAAGTGCGGGAGCTGTCCACCACGATCGTTCGCGGCTGCCTGGAGATCGCCCGGCAGGCGGGCATGATCGACGAATCCGCCGGGCGGCCGGGCTGGTTCAGGTTCACCCACGGCTTGACCCGCGACTGCGTCACCGCCCAATTGACCTCCGGCGAGCGGGCCGGTCTGCACGCGGCGATCGCCGTCGCCGGGGCGGATGCCGCCGGGCATCGCTCCTATGAGGCGTCGATCGCGACCGCCTATCACGCGTGGCGAGCCGGCGAGGTCTTGGAGGTGGCGACGGCCCTGACGATGACCGATGCCGCGATGGCCGCGGCGGCCGATCGGTCGGCCTACGCCGACATCGAGATCCTGGCACAGCACGCACTGCAGATATGCGGCCGATTGCCTTGGGGGCCGGCGCGATTCGACCGCGAGACCACGCTGTGGCTGCGACTTGCCACGGTCTGGCAGGTGCTCAAGGGGCTCGGACATGCCGATACCCGGATGGCGATCGATCGGGCACTGGCACCCGGTGGTCAACCGGGCGGGAACCAGATCCTGGTCATCGCCATGCAGGTGGGGCTCATCACCACCCAAGGGCGTTATCGGGAAGCCTCGGTCATCGTGGAGGGACTCGTCGAACGGTATGCCACCGGCGAGGATCGGACGGCCGGCTGGTTCGGTCATTACACGCGTGCGGTGATCCGTTGCATGCGTGGGGATTTCGAGGCCTCGATGACCGATATCGACCTCGTGCTCGCGATGCCGCCGCTCCCCGGAGCGGGTCGGCTCATCCCCCGGGTGGACGTACGGCTGTACTCGACCGCGGCGCTGATCTTCGCGCTGCGCGGCGACAAGGATCGGGCGTGGCGGGTGGCGCACGAAGGAATCGCGGTGGGCGTGGACTCCGGTGACCTGTACAGCACCGCCATCGTGCGGCTGACACTGTTGTGGATCAATGCGATTCACGGTGTCGTCGCGGGAACCGCTCAGCTGGCGGACGAATTCGCCACCGAGATGTCGGACCTGACGTTGGCCCAGATGGCGGCTGCCGCGCGGCTGATCGGCGCCTGGGCGCGGGCGCTCGGGCCGGATCGACTCGACACCGCCGACGACGCGCGTGCCGCCTACGAGGTCTGCACGGAGGACGGCACCCGGATTATGGCGCCGCTGTATCTGTTGCTGCTCGCCGACATCGAGGTCGCGCGCGGGAATCGCGATGCCGCACGCGAACTGCTGCACCGCGCGGAACTGCAGATCGACGCGTCCGGTGAACACGTATGGGATCCGCTGGTGTCGGAGCGCTTGCGCGGTCTCGGGGAGCGGTCGGCGGCACCGCATCACATCGACGGCCGCCGCGATCGTGGGGCGTGAACGTCGCTCAGTCCGCGTTGACGACGACCAGTCTGCGCCGGACTCGTTCGGGCATCGTGGAGAATCCCTTGTAGTAGATCCGGGCGATCAGCGACCATTCCAGCGACGAGTGCACCGCGGCCGCCGAAGGGGCGGCATCCGCTGGGACGGGTACCTCGAACGGTATGCGCACCGCAGTACGCGCGGGCATGGGAACGCGCATGCCGAGTTTCACGATCGGCGCGGTCTGCGACTCACCCCCTCCCGGATTTCGCGCGAGCGGATGCGACAGCCGCTTGCGCTCCAGGTACACCGCGATGTCGGCGTCGGGCCGATCGGCGGTCGGAATGACCGTCAGCAGTCCCGTCACCGCCTCGCCCGCCCGCACGATCGCGGAATCGACCGCGATCTCGATCTCGGAGGCGTCGCCGAGCATCCGTTCGACAGCGGGTGGCGGGGCCGGTTGGTCCGCCTTACCGACCACGACCTGAAAGGCGCAGCGCGCCTCCCTGTTTCGCCGAGCCCGGGTCAGGTGAGCGTGACACTCCCAGCGGGCCAGGGCCGACGAAGACGCGGGCGACCAGGAAGGAACGCGGATCTCCTGATCAACGGCCCGGAATAGACCGTCCGGCACCGCAATCGGCACGCTGAGCGCCGAAACCCAGTCCGAGGTGTTGCGTTCTCCGCCGTAGTTGGTGCCCACCTCGCCCATCAGCGACAACGTATCCGAGACCGCCCCGGCCGCCGAATCCGCCCGACCGGCCCACCGGTACGAGTAGAAGTTGGTGTAGCCCAACTCTATTCGCGCCTCGTCCACCCGGTCGATCGGCGCATCCGCGACGACCCGGACGGTGATCGTGTCGCCGGGGCGGACGATACCCGGGCTCACCTCGCAGCGGATCGGATTTCGACGCCAGAGCATGGATTCACTTTCGTTGGCTGGTCGCGTAGGCCGCGGGATCGGACTTCTTCATGTGGTTTCGCACCGGCCACAACAGCAGCCAGAACGTCCCGTACAACGCTCCGAACGTGAGACCCGAAGCGATCACGACGAAGACCCACGCGGGATAGATCAGGATCAAGCAGAGCTGGAGGAACTGTTTGATGACGATCGGATATTCCTCGGCCTGCGACAGCAGAAACCGGGGGCTCGCCGCCGCCCGGAACTGTCCGAACAACGACGTCTTCGCCTCCGCGTCCTGTTGGGCCGCACTGACATCACGACCCCGCTCCTGCTGGGTGCGGCCGCGCGGCGGCGGGGGTGGCTCGGTCGACACGATCGCTCCCCTCAGTTGTCGCGGGGCGGACGGCCCTGCGTGTGGTTCATGGGGATTGGTCATTTCAGGTCTCCTGGTGGAGGTCAGTTCTTCGGGCTGTCGTCGACTTTGATGTCGAACTTCGTGTTGTCACCCTCGACGCTGGTGACCGTCACGTGTACGTCGTAACTGCTGCCCTGGTCGGTGAGCGTGCAAATCAGCGTGGCGTCCTTACGGGCGGGTAGGTTCTCCGGGCAATCGACCTTCTCGGGCTTGCGACCGACCTGATCGGCCAGCTTGCCGCTGATCTCGTTCGCGACATCCTTCTTGTCGACGGAGCGGTCCGTCGAACACCCCGCCAAGGCGAGCGCCGCGAGAGCGAGCGCCGCGGCACGCTGCGGATTCCTCATGGTTTCGTTCCCTCAATAGGTTCGGAGTGTCGAGCGAGCAAACGCTAAGCGGGCACGATTGGAGATCCGTTGGAGCGAAATTGGAAATGGGTCCAATCCACAGGCCCGTGATACCTGCGAGTATCGCAATGACATTCCGTGCCAACGTATCTCGGATCTGCGTCAAGTTTTCCGACTTCATCGCGCACACCCGCGCTCCATCGGCCGCTCGACCGCGATCAGCCCTTGAGATCTTGAGAGTTGTTGAGGCTCAATAGATGTGAGGCGTCTCGCGGATGGGAGCGAATCATGGCGGGTGATGTTTCGGACGCGGCCCTTCGGGCCGAGGCGGCGGAGTTGGAAGGCACGTTGAGTCGCTGGAAGCTCGAGGGGTTCGATCCGGTCGCGGGTTTGGATCTCCTGGCCGCCGCCCGGCTGACGCTCGGAAGCGAGCCTCGACTGGATTCCGACGGGGTGCGGTTGATCATCGCCGAGCTGGACGGGATCTCAGAATTCTCGTACTCGATTCATTTGAGCCCGCAGGCGGTTTCGATGATCGGTGGCGCGGATTTCACGGCAGCGCTGGGCGCGGCCGTGGCGGCGATCCCGGATCTCGCGGCGATTGTGCAGCCACTGCTGTCCTACCTCGGCATTCATTCGGAGGAGCTCGCCGGACAGGCCGATGGCGGGCCGCTGCGGCTCGCCGGGGTGATCCCTTCGCCGTTCCCCGTCCCAGTGGACGAGGCGCCCGAATATTGGGAGGCCGAGCGGCAGCGGGTCGCCGGCGCGCAGCGAACCGACGACGGCCACGACAAAGACCTAGGCGATCACGGAGGAGATGACGAGCGACAGCGGAAGCCGTGGAAGAACAAAGGCCGGGAGTCCTGATCATGAGCAACGTCACCGAACAGCAAGTCCGCGACAAGGTCTCGGAGTTCGAGTCCACGCTAGCCGGCTACCGGCTCGACGGACTCGACCTTGCCAGAGTGTTCGACCTGGACGCGACCGCGCGGTGGGCCCTGCAAGCCACCCGGGAGCCCGACGTCGATGACCTGGTGCGCGCCGATACGCACGGGTTCCTGAACCTGGCCTACACCATCCACCTCAGCCCGCTGGCCGTCACCATGTTCACCACTGCCGCCGACGCGATCGGGGACGCGCTGCGCGATGTGGTGGTCGAGATACCCGCGCTCGCGATCATCTCCATCCCCTTGCTCGCCTTCGTCATGAGCGAGTCCGGCGCCATCAAGTCCGTCGCCGCGGCCTCCGAAAGCGGCGCGGTCGCGCTGGAGGGCATATTCCCCTCCCCATTCGCCATACCGTTCCCCGAAGACCCCGGATTCTGGCCTGCCGACAACCCCGACACCGACCCGGACGCCAATGACAGCGGCGACGACGACCCGTGGCATCTCGACGACGACGGCAGAAACAAAGACCCCGGCGACATCTGGGACGGCGACGACGTCTGACTCTCCTGAGATCAGCGGCGAAGCGCTCCGGCCCGACGGCGAGCCCGCCACCGGTTGTTGATGTAGTGCCTGGATTCCGGTGAGTCCGGCGCACCGGAGGGCGGGTCCGGCGGCCGCAGGCTCACCACCCCGTCCGCGTCGTCGGTCGCGATCATGCCCACCCGCAGTGCCAGCTCCAGCAACAGGTGGGCACCAGATACCGATAGCCCCAGCCATCCAGCGACTGCATGCTGTAAAGCTCTTGCAGCGTCGTCGTACTCGCGTAGAAGGTCCCCGGCCCGACACCTCACAGGTGCCGCCGTGGCACATCGACAACACGTTCGTATCCAGGAGCACACCGTCAGCCATGGAAGGTCGGTTCGAGGCGGGCACCGGCAATATCGCCGACGCGGTCGGCCTGGGCGCGGCCATCGACTATGCCGATCGCCTCGGCATGGACAACATCAACCGCTACGAACACCACCTGCTGTCCTACGCCACGCCCCGGCTGGCGGGCGTCCCGGGTGTGCGGCTGATCGGCACCGCCGCGGACAAGGCCGGCGTGCTGTCGTTCACACTGGCCGGATACGAGCCGATCGAGGTCGGAAAGGCGTTGAACGAGAAGATCTGGGAACAACTCATCTCCGCGGCGCTGTCCCGCAAGCCCTGACAAACCGCACCCGCCGCAGCCGGGAG
>NZ_JBSGBY010000593.1:0-5155 GCF_053601505.1 Nocardia sp. NPDC004722 | reverse complement strand
GGTCAGCCGGTCGCGGGTGGTCCACAGTTCCCGCACGATGGCGAGCTGGCGGGTGCGGCGCAGCGCGTGGATCCCGGAGGTGCGCCGCCACCGATCGGACTTCGGCGCGGACGGCTCCGCGGTGCGCACATGCTCGAATTCCTGTGCGGCCCACTCGGATTTGCCCTGCTCGCCGAGATCCGCCGCGACCGCGTCGCGCAGCTCGATCAATAGCTCGACATCCAGGGCGGCGTAGTTCAGCCAGTCGTCGGGCAGCGGACGCGTCGACCAGTCGGCCGCGCCGTGACCCTTCTTGAGCTCGCGGCCCAGCAGCTTCTCCACCATGGCGGCCAGCCCGACCCGCTCGTATCCGGCCAGGCGGCCGCCGAGTTCGGTGTCGAACAGCACGGCCGGGTAGAGGCCGAGTTCGGCGAGTCCGGGCAGATCCTGATCGGCGGAGTGCAACACCCATTCGAGGGGGTTGATCGCGTCGGCGAGCGGTTCCAGATCGCCGTCCACCGGAATCGGATCGATGAGGAAGCTGCCCGCCCCCTCGCGGCGTAACTGGATCAGATAGGCGCGATTGGAGTAGCGGAACCCGGAGGCGCGTTCGGCGTCGACAGCGAGCGGACCGGTGCCGGCGGCCAGTCGCCGCGCGGCCGACGCGATTTCGGCAGCAGTGTCCAGTACCGGCGGTACACCCTCCACTGGCGCGAGCAACGGTACCGCGGCAGTGGCTTCGGGTTCATCTGGTACGGACATGGTCTTGAACTCTACGGGTAGGGCAATGGCGAGCCGCGTCACGTCGGTGAAACGCCGGGCCGTGACACTGCGTCGGGCCATTGGGAATCGTACGTGGACCGCGTCGATTTCGTTGCGGTACAGACGTTCTCGCAGGCGAGGGGCTATTTCCTGGCTCTGCGCGTGGGAATTCGGGTGGGCGCGGGAGGGTGCGCCCCCGGGCGCGCGAGCTATTCAGTGCTCTCGCCCCGGCGTACGTCCAGGCGGGTGACCCCGGCGGGCGGCAGCCCGGCCGCGAAGGCGAGCACCTCGCAGAAGCCCTCCACATGCGGTCGCAGGGCGGTGTCGGTGACCGTCCAGGACGCGCGCAGTTCGAGTTGGTGCGCGCGCGGCGGTCCGGCGATATCGCCGTAGCGCACCGAACTGGTGGAGGTGACCGTGCCGCCGAGCGCGGTGAAGGGGGTGCGGGAATCGAGCGCGTCGACCAGCCAGCTCCACGCGACCTCCGGCAGCAGCGGGTCGGCGGCGAGCGCGGAGTCGATATCGGCCTGGATGTAGGCGACCAAGCGGAACACCCCGTGCCAGGCCTCTTGACCGGCCGGGTCGTGCAGCAGGATCAGGCGGCCGAAGGCGTCGCCGTCGGAGTCGACGGGTATCACGGTGGCGTCGGGCCGGGTGACCTCCGCGCCGAGGGCGTAGGAGTACGGGGCCAGGCGCTGCGGCGGGCGGATCGGTGCCAGTTCGATTCGGGGGTGCACTGATGCGGTTCCCATGGCCTCGACCGCGGCGCGGAACCGGGCTGGTTCTTCGGGCTCCGGGGTCGGGGCAGCGCCGTCGCGGAAGTCGAGCGGTGTCACGAATGGCACCGTAGACCCCCGGGGTGCCGAGCGGTGCGAGGCGCGCCGCTCGGCCCCCTTTACGATGGGCGGTGATGAGTACTTCAACCCGCCGCCTGCTGACCGATGCCCCGTTCCTCGCCGCCGCCACCGGTGGCGTGCCGCATCGTCGGCCGGTGTGGTTCCAGAGACAGGCCGGTCGGTCCCTTCCGGAGTATCGCGAGCTGCGCGCCGGAATCGGCATGCTGGAATCGTGTTTCGATCCGGAGCTGGTGTGCGAGATCACCATGCAGCCGATCCGCCGCCACGATGTCGACGCGGCAATCCTGTTCTCCGACATCGTCGTTCCGCTCAAGGCCGCGGGCATCGACCTCGACATCGTGCCCGGTGTCGGCCCGGTGGTCGCGAACCCGGTGCGCACCGTCGCCGACGTGCGCGCGCTGCCGCGGTTGCGCGCCGAGGAAGTGGGCGCGGTCACCGCGGGCATCAAGCTGCTGCTCGACGCGCTCGGCAACGTGCCTTTGATCGGATTCGCCGGTGCCCCGTTCACTTTGGCGTCCTACCTGGTCGAGGGCGGGCCGAGCAAGAACCACGAGCGCACCAAGGCGATGATGCTCGCCGATCCGGAGACCTGGCATCAGCTGATGAGCGCGCTCACCGACATCACCATCGAATTCCTGCGCGCGCAGATCGGCGCGGGCGTGGACGCGGTGCAGCTGTTCGACTCCTGGGCGGGCGCGCTGCCGCTGGCCCAGTACCGCGAATACGTGATGCCGCACTCGCAGCGGGTCTTCACCGAGATCGCCGACGCGGGCATCCCGCGCACCCACTTCGGTGTCGGCACCGGCGAACTGCTGGGCGCCATGGGCGAGGCGGGCGCCGACGTGGTCGGCGTCGACTGGCGAATCCCGTTGAACGAGGCCGCCCGCCGCGTCGGCCCCGGAAAAGCCTTGCAGGGCAACCTCGATCCGGCCGTCCTGTTCGCGGGCCCCGCGGCCATCGAGTCCGAGGTCCGCCGCATCGCCCACGAGGCGGACGAGGCAATCACCTTGGGCGCCAAGGGCCACATCTTCAACCTCGGCCACGGCGTGCTGCCCAACACCGACCCGACCGTCATCACCGACACGGTCGCGCTCATCCACTCCCTGCCCGCCCCGCTCTGAGTCGCGACGGCTCCCGCACGGCCGAAAAACCATGCGGGAATAGCCCATACCGGCCGGTACCGTCACCGGTATGGGTGCCCGAGCCAATTTCGTCCTGATCGACGGCGACGGCCCGCGCCTGCACTACTCGCACTGGGCCGCCGACACCATCGCCTCCGTGCTGATCGCCGGGCCCGACCCGGCCTGCCGCTTCATCGACGCCCAGCGCCTGTGCGATCCGGCCACCGATTGGCTCGACGACGTCTGGTGCGAGGGCGGCGCGGTCGTGGATCTGACGAAGCGTGAGCTCGTCTACTTCGGTGACCAGCTGCTGTGGGAAGTGCCCGAGAAGCTGGTCTTCTCGCTGCTGCTGGCGCGCACGTGGCCGGGCTGGCGGCTGCGCTGGGCCTACGACGGTATCGGCGATCTCGCGGCGGCGGCCGGTGTGGATCGCTCGCTTGTGCGCAAACTGAACCCCGAACGCCGATGGCTGCCCGACACGGTGACCGAGGACCTCGAGGACGCGCACCTGCTGACCGTCACCGCGGGCGGCGTCACGACCGCCTACCCGCTCGACTCCTCGCTGCCGCACTTCGCTTGGCTGGGCCCGGTCTTGCTGGAGCGTCTCCCCACCGGCGGCACCACCCGACTGGTTCTCGACGGCGCACCGAGTGCGGGCTTGCACGTGGACGTCGACGCCCACCGTATCGGCGTCTGGATCGGATTCACCGCCCCCGGCCTGCTGCCCGCCCTGATCGACCTGTGGCCCGGCTGGCACATCGACTTCTGGTTCGACCGCTACACCGAACAGCTCGCCCGCTGCGGCGACGCCGTCGAGGTCCCGTTCCGTCACCCCGCCGAAACCCTGGACGAGGTGGTGGACCACCTCGCAAAGCGCCTGGGCCGCAACCCTGTCGAGTCCATGCTGTCGCTGGTCGACACCATGGAAACCGAATCCGACCAACAAATCCGACTCAACCCCTTCTTCACCGCACACCAGCCCGTCGACCCCACCGCCACCGAATGGTCCGTCGTCCTGCAAACCGCCGCCGCCCTGCGCGCGGAACTGGCCGTGCTCTGACCCGCGCCCATGACCGAACCCTGACGTCCCCGAAATCCCTGTGCGCGAGCAGCTTCGGCGGGCGTAGCGTCCCGGTCATGGGCGCACCGGGCTGCTTCGTCATCATCGACGCCGAGGGCTCCCGTTACTACCCGTGCCGCTGGGCGGGCAATGGTGTGTGCGCGACCCTCCTCGCCGGTCCGAAGGCCGCGACGGAGACCATCGAGTCCTGTCACCAGCGCAATGACGATGCGGGCGCGGCCTGGCTCACCGAACGCGGGCTGGACGGCGGTGCCGTCATCGACCACCCGCACCGCGCCCTGACCTGGTTCGGCGACTACTACCTGTTGTGGGAGCAACCGATTCGCGACACGGTGACAGCGCTGCTCGAATTGCTCTGGCCGGGTTGGCGATTGGAGTGGGCCGAGCGCGGCGCGGCCGATCTCGCGGCCGCCGCGGGCCTGGCCCGTGCTCCGGAGGACCCGCCGCGCAGCCCGGATCCGGGACCGCCCGCCGAACCGCGGTCTCGCCACAGCCGCCTCTCCGCACTGGACGAGACCGTCGCTCTGCTTGCCGCCGTGTTCAACCAGACCACCACGATCACGGCCTTCGACCAGCGCCCGCTCCCGGAATTCCGCCGGTCCCGCGACCGCGCCTCCTTCGACGACGCCACCTGGTCCACCGTCCTCCTCGCCGCCGAGGAGCTGCGTTCCGGGTGGGCCTCCGGGGCATGAGTTCGGTGCTGTCGCCACCGTCCGCTTCCGATCATCGCGAGTTTCCGATAGGGCGGCGCGCGAGCCGGGTGGACGGCTGGCTTGTGGGGCGCGGCGTCAATCACGTTCCGGCGCGCCCCCTTTCCCCGGGGAACTGGTGAAAGACCTGATGGGAGTGGTCGGCGGGTGGGAAGCGGGGTGCGTGCGGCCGGGCACCACACGGGGGCGGGCAGGTCCTGCGGGAGTAGGTTGGCTCGGGTAGCGGCTCGCGCGGTGCGGGTCGCGGGGTCGTGGGTCGCCGATGCCGGGCGGCGGCGCGACGGCACCGGGCGAGGAGGAGTGGTCGATGCGGATTGCGGTGGTTGGTGGCGGTATCAGCGGGCTGGTGGCTGCCTATCGACTGCGGCAGGCGCTGGGGGATGCCGCCGAACTGGTGCTGGTGGAACGGCGGGATCGGGTCGGGGGGATTTTGCGGACCGTTGATATCGAGGGGGATCCGGTTGATCTGGGGGCGGAGGCGTTTGTCGGGCGGCGGCCCGAAATTCCGGAGTTGATGCGGGAATTGGGGATCGAGGGGCAGCTGGTGCATCCGGCGGGGAAGCGGCCGCTGGTGTGGTCGCAGGCTGCGCAGGGTGCCCGCGCCGACGAGGATGGCGTCCGACTCCGCGCGCAGGGCGTCCACTC
>NZ_JBSGBY010000592.1:0-5170 GCF_053601505.1 Nocardia sp. NPDC004722 | reverse complement strand
AACCGGGGGTCGCCACACCGCAGGCCGCCGCCTCCGTCACCACCGCGCCGCCGGGTACCGATCAGCCCGCCGCGGGATCGCCGGCCGGACTGTGCCCCAACGAGGCCAAGGGCGGCAATGTCCGCGGCAACGGGCCGGGCAGCACCAAGTCCGGGCCGGATGTGATTCTGGCGCTCCAGAATCGGTACTACGTCGACCGCAACGGCAAGGCGGTGCGCGAGATGTTCGCCCCCGACGCCGCCGCGCCGACCGCCGAGCAGATCCAGGCCGGGATCGACTCCATCCCGGTCGGCACCACCTACTGCGTGCAGATCATGCCCGGGCCGTTCGACGGGCAGCACGTCATGGTGGTCAGCGAGCAGCACCCGGACGCCACCAAACGCACCTGGTCACCGCAACTGGTGATCACTACCAAGGTCGGCGACGCCACGCTCATCTCCGCCATAGTGCCGATGAACGAGGACACCCCGAAATAGGTGCGCCCACTGCGTGTGTGGATCCCGGCCAAAAACACGCCGGGATGACGGGGCAGGGCCGGACGCCGAGACGAGGATCAGACGCCGGGCCGACGCCAGACACCGGGCCGACACCAGACACCGGACCCACGCCAGACACCGGGCCGACGCCAGACACCGGGCCGAAATCAGGCGGGGCGTAGGCCAGATAGTGGCGGAGACAGGACCGGGCTGAGGCCAGGCGCGGGGCGGGCGCCAGATCGGGGGTGGAGTCGGGCGGGAACTGAAGTCAGGCGGGGCTGAGATCAAACGGGGGCGGGGGCTGAGGTCAGGCGGGGGCTGGGGTGAGGGCGGGGGGCTGCCACTTGCCCTGGGCGGCTTCCGGTTTGGGGGCGTAGAGGCGGAGGGTGAGGGAGAATTTGCCGGTTGCGGGGATGGGGAGCCAGTTGCCGGTGGGGACTGCGGGGCCGGGGTCGGCGTTCTGGACGGTGAGATCAAGGGAGCCGTCGGGGTTCTTGGTGACCGGGACCTGGTGGCCTACCGCGTAGATGTTCGCGGGGTTGGGGATCAGGAAGCTGTCGGCGTCATAGGCGGTGATCGACCAGAAGGCGTCGACCGGAGGCAGCTGGCCCGGGGCGAAATGCAGACGGAAGCGCTGCGGCGTGCCGTTCGCGTCGGCCGTGCCGGACAGCGTGGGATACAAAGCGTCCTGGGGCAGGTTCGCGCCGAGGGCGAAGTAGGCGGTATGCGCGCGGAGGGCGTAATTGGTGCCGTAGGTGCCCAGATCGGTCGAATACGACCAGCCGTTGACGTCGACGCCGTGCGGATCCCGATAGTCGGCCAGCTGCTTCTTCCCGGCCTCGACCCCGGCGGTCAGCACCGCGGCGTCGGCGAAGGGTGAGCCGCCGGGCTTGATGCCCAGGGTGGCGAAACGGTTGAGGGCGGCGGTGTCGGCCGCGCCGGGCGGGTTCGCCGACATGAGCGCGCAGAGTTTGGTGAAGAACGCCGGGCCGTCCAGTGCGGCGACCTCCTGGGAAGGTGACGCGCCCTTGACGCCCGCGCTGAAAGGCACACCCGGAGTGGCGATTCCGGGATCGGCCAGAAACGCGCTCAGCGGCGCGAGCAGCAGCCCGGACTGGATGGCGCGCACGGCGGGGATATCGTCGGGCCCGTTGAGCTGTACGCGGCCGATGATCCACACCGTGTTGGTGGGCATGGCCAGTCGCGTCATGCCCTCGGGGACATCGCCCGACCAGCCGGGGCCGGTGATCAGATAGGTGAACGGCGGCGTCGGCCCGGCCGCGGTCACCTGCGGGCGCAGGCTGCTCGGATCGTGGGTGGTGTCGGTCCAGGCGTCGAGCCGCTGCATCAGCCAGTACCGGTCGGCTTCCATACCGGGGACGCGCAACACCAGCGGCTCGACGGTCAGATCCAGCCACGCCTGCGAGTACAGGGTGTCGAGATTGACGCGCACCACCAGCCGGTCATCGGGGCCTGGCAACGAATCAGCATGCACGAATTGATTGATCGGGCCGCCCGCCGAACGGGTGGCGTCCATGAGGACCAGCGGATAGCCGAAGGTGTAGGCATCCGCCGCAATCGCCGTAGGGTCATTGCTCGCCGAGGTGGTGGTCGTGCCGGTGCCACTGTCTTTGCCGCTCGATCCACAGGCGGAGAGCGCGGCCCCGGCAGCGACGGCCAGGCCCACGCCGAACAGTTCACGGCGACTGACACTGCCGAACATCTCCGACACAGCGACCTCCTGAAGGATTGAATCCGAGCCGGGCGAGCAGTTGGCAATCCAACGGCAACCAGTTGCCGCCTCGACGCTAACAAGGGCAGTGCGGCGGTGATGGAATTTCGGGCGTCGACTCGCGCGAAGAACTCGCCGTTTGCCAGGCGTTTTGGAAATGCGGCGCGGGTGGGCTATCGTTCTTTCTCGCAGCCGGACGGGCCGAAACAGCCCGGAAGGACGCGAATGCGGATGTAGCGCAGCTGGTAGCGCATCACCTTGCCAAGGTGAGGGTCGCGAGTTCGAATCTCGTCATCCGCTCAATTCCTTCCCCCGCCCTCGGAGATCTCTCCGAGGGCGTTGGAGATTTTCCGGCACTCTCGGACATCTCCCGGCGGTTTCGCAGCGGATCCACCGCTATCTCGGAGCATCTCCACCACGAGCTCGCAGGAATGGCAAGCGAAAGCCGTTCTTACGCAGTAGATCTCACAGACATTCCCGGGCATGTCGGCGCCTTTTCGCGGTACCTTTTCAGGGTGACCCTGTTGCTCAGCGCCTTTCACGACACTGTGCTCTCCCAACACGCCGTGCTCGCCCAGCTCGGCAACCCCACCCCGGAGACACCCCCGGTTGCCGACAAGCTCATGAAGCTGGTCCGCTACTTCACCTGGTTCGTGCTGTTGTCGGGGGTCCTGGCCATCACCTACGCCGGTGGCCGCTTCGCCTGGGAGAAATGGTCCGGCAGCGGCCTCGCCTCCCCGAAGATGGTCGCCGGAGCCATGATCGGCGGCATCATCGCCACCAGCGCCGGCACCATCATGAACGCCGTCATCACCACCTAGACCGGCCCGAACTCCCGCGCCGTCTCCGCCGCCCGGATCCACCGCGACCGGCCGCGGAATCGGCGCTGCCCGACCATATTTCGCAACGGGCCGCCCACTCCCCCGGCGGCCCGATGCCCGAGCCGGTGATACGGCACCACCGCGTCGGCCCGCGGATGAAACCGGAATTCGCGCCTCGCGGCCATAGACTCGGCCCCATGAACGCTGAGAGCGAAGGTTTCCGGTCGTTCGAACTCTTCGACCGTGTCACGGTCGCCACCGACCGATTCGCGAGGATCGGTGTCCCGCGCGGCTCGGTCTGCCACCTGATCGATCAGTACACCCCCACCGACTTCGAGCTGGACTACTCCGACGAAACCGGCGCGACAGTGATCACCTTCAGCGCCACGACCGCGGACCTCCGCCACGCGTGAGACCGCGGCACGGCCGATCACCCGCAGGGCGGACGCGGGCGGAGCGGTTGTGTCGGTGGGCGCGGTTAGGCTCGTCGAACGGATTGGCGAGGACGGGTAGGGGTGGCGTTGACGACGAGTGATGCAGCGGTCACGCGGCGGGTGCCGCGGGAGGATCCGGCCGAGGGGCTGGACTTCGGGCTGGAACAGGTCAACGAGGTGCTGGCCGGGATGGTCACCGAGGTGGCGGCCGATCGGGCGCGGGACGCGGAGTTGATGACGTGCCGGTTGGGGCTGGATGGGGAGAACCCGGAGACGTTGATGCTGCTGGGTGCGCGGTTCGGGGTGTCGCGGGATCGGGCGCGGCAGTTGTACACCCGGGCGGTGGGGGTGATGGTGCGGCAGGCACTGGCCACCGAGGAACCGGATCTGGGGGTGTTCGAGGCGCGGTATCCGGTCGGGTGGGGTGATGAGCGGCTGGTACGGACGCTGCTCGCGGAAACCTATGCCACCGACGGGGATATCGCGGCGCAGGACTGGGCGTATCTGAAACTGCGGCTCGCCGGGCACGATCTCCAGGACTCGAAACGACTGGCGGGCTTCGTGTTCCAGCGGATCGCCGGATGGCAGCAGAAGGGACGCTGGCATCTGCTGCCCGCGGCGCAGCCCGACGACGCGCCGGACGACATGTGGAACGCGTGGCTGCCACGGGTCGAATGGTCCGGCGGCACACCCGAACCCGTCCCTGTGCTGCCCGCCGGACGCCTCGACTACGAGGACGACGGCCGCGGCCACATGTACTCCGAAAAGCTCGGCCGCGAAGTGACTTTCGACACCGCCTTGCAGGCGCGACTGCTGCGCGCACTCGACGCCAGCCCGCGAGTGGCCACCTTCGCCGAACTGCCCGCCGCCGTGACCTACCAGCTCGACGGCAGCGAACGCGTCCACTACCCCACCGCCACAGCCACATTCACCGACGGACGCACCGTCCTCATCGACGTGCTCCCCCTCGCTCACACCGCGCTGTACCCCCAGCGCGCCCGCGCCGCCGCCGGGCGCGCCTACGCCCACGCACACAACTGGGGCTGGCTCACCTGGACCGGCAGCCGCGACGGCGTCATGGACCTCATGAAGCGTCCCGTGGACGCACGGCGCGAGAGCGCACTCTCCACCCTGCTGGCGGCAGGCACCCTCACCTGGCCCGCACTCCATGAATCCGCGACCCGCACCGGCCTGGACCTCCTCGACCTCGCAGCCTTGGTGCTACGCCACAACTGGCGCTGGGACCGCGCCCCCTTCCGCCTCTCCATGCAACCCTGACAACCTCCCCGCCCCGGCCCCGACGCCCTGCCCAGCCCCGACGTCCCGCTAAGGCTTGACATCCCGCCAAGCCTTGACATCCCGCCCAGCCCCGACACTTCCACCCGGGCCGCCTCTGGGCGCACGCAGGTCCGTGCGCCGCTGCCGTGGGCAGCTCCCTCGACCGCCAGCCCCCAGGGGCTCACAAGATCAAGGTGTACTCACTGCGGTGAACCGGACAAAATTCCGCAGTGAGTACACCTTGATCTTGATTGCGGGGATTCTTCGGGGGATCCTCGCGGATTCTCAGGTGCGAGGGGTGGACTCGTGGGGAGTGATCATCGGAGGAGTGGAAGGAGTGACGTGACACCGGCCACGCAAACCGCCTGAGTCGCCAGCCTCCGCAACCAAGCAGACTAGTTACCATCGAATGCATGTTCGATGAGCTTG
>NZ_JBSGBY010000591.1:0-5182 GCF_053601505.1 Nocardia sp. NPDC004722 | reverse complement strand
GTCCACCACCCGGATGTAGGCGTTGCGGACCTGGCCGAAGCTCTGACCGCGAGCGACCAGGTCGGTGCCGGTGGGGGAGGCGAGGCCGTCGGCGGTGCCGTGCTGCACCAGGAGTGGGGCGGTCAGGCGGTCGAGGTGGGCCTTGACGTAGTCGCCGACGCGCAGCATTTCGCCCGCGGTACGGGCCGGAACACCGCCGTGATGCACCAGTGGGTCCTCGTCGTAGGCCTTCACCACCGCCGGATCGCGGCTCACCAGCGTCGAATCCAGTTTGACCACAGGCAGATTCGGCAGGAAGCGCGACACCAGCGGGGCCGCCAGCCTCTGCACGGCGTTCCCGGCCTCGATGTCGATGGCCGGGCCGGACAGCACGACGCCGTTCACCTCGGGCTGATCGCGGACCGCGAAATAGGCGGTGGTGAGGCCGCCCATGCTGTGGCCGATCACGAAACTCGGCAGGCCCGGATGGCGTCCGGTGGCGGTGGCGAGCATGGTGCGGACATTGTCGGCGGCGGTGTCGAGCGAGCCGACATTAGCCCGCGCGCCCTCGGATTTGCCGTGTCCGATGTGGTCGAGGGCGTACACGGCGACCCCGGAATCGGTGAGTCGCTGCGCGACATGCGCGTAACGCCCCGAGTGCTCGGCGTACCCGTGCACGATCACCGCGACCGCGCGCGGTTCCCCGTCGGGCAGCCACGCCTGCCAGAACACGCGGCCACCCGCGCCCTGGAATTCGCCGGTCTCGCTGCGGGTCATCGATCCTCCATTCGGAACGGGCGTCGCCGCGAGGCACCGACCCGGCCTGGAACGGCGCACGGCCCTGCCCGATCGGCATTGCCGCGCCATTGTCTCCCATGAACAAGCGACAGCCTCGCACGAATCGGACACAGCCTCGCATGAATCGGCCGAGCATCCCCGGGGATAGTGCTCAGCCCACACCCTTCAGGCCAAGCCCCTGGGGTGAGGCACAGTCCCGCGTGGATCAGGCCGAGATTTCCCGGGGTCGGGCAGAGCCTCACGGATCAGGCCGCGCGTCGTCCGGCTGGCGCGGCCACCGCTATTCGAGCCGAGCCTCGCGGTGATCAGGGAAAGCCTGCGAGACGGTCGATCAAGAGGCGGTTGAAGTGGATCAGGCGGGCGTAGTCGGTGCGGGAGATGCGTTCGTCGGTGCCGTGGATGCGGTCCAGGTCCGCCGCGGTGAAGGTCAGCGGCGAGAAATTGCAGCGGGTGGCGACCAGGTCGTCGTAGTGGCGGGAGTCGGTCGCGCCCGGCACCACGCCGACGGTGACGGCGAGGCCCGGCACCACTTCCCGGGCCAGGTCGGCGATCAGTTCGAAGTCCGGGCCCGCGACCGGGTCGACGGTGGGTTCGGAGGCGATGCCCGCGAGCTCGATGTGGACCTGCTTGTCGCGCACCACCTTCCGGCAGTGGGCGAGGACGCCCGCGACCGAATCGCCGGGCAGGATGCGGAAATTCACCAGCGCCTCGGCGCGCTGCGGCAGCACGTTCGGCTTCACCCCGCCCCGGATGACGGTCGGTGCGGTGGTGGTGCGCACCAGCGCCTCGGTCTGCGGTCGCGCCGCCAGCACCCGCGCCGCCACCGGGCTCGCGACATGGATCAGCCCGAGCAGGGTGCGCCGCGGTTCGGACACGAAATGCCGCACCCGCAACAGCATGTCGACCGCGACCGGGGTCATGCGCAGCGGGAACGGATGATCCTGCACCCGCGCCACCGCCCGCGCCAGCCGCCCCACCGCCGTCTGCCGCCCGGGCATGGACGAATGCCCGCCCACATCCGACACCGACAGCCGCACCGTCGCGAAACCCTTCTCGCCCACCATGATCGTGGCCACCGGCACGTCGATCCCGTCGGCGACACCGGAGGTGATCACCCCGCCCTCGTCGAGCAGCAGCCGCGCCCGCACCCCGGCCGCCCGCAGGCGTTCGGCCATCAGCGCCGCACCCTCGGACCCGAAAACCTCCTCGTCGTGACCGAACGCGAGATACACCGTGTGCGTGGGTGTCACGTCCTCGGCCAGCGCCCGCTCCACCGCCTCGAGAATCGCGAGCACCCGGCACTTGTCGTCGATCGCGCCACGCCCCCAGATGAACTCGTCGTCGACCACACCATCGAACGGCGGATGCGTCCAGCCCTCCACCTCGTCGACCGGCACGACATCCATGTGCGCCAGCAGAATCGCGGCGACCGTCTCCCCGCTGCCCCGGCTCGGTTCTCCGGGCGCGGAGTCCTCGGCCCCACCGTCGGTCCGACCGGCGCGCCCGCCGCCTCGTCCGGAGTCCACGCCGATCCGATCGGAGCTGGAGCCGGTCTCGCCGGAGTCCGGGCCGCGCAGCGTCGAACCCGGGTTGGGCAGTGTGGCGTCCGGGTTGGGTTGATCGGCGGGCAGATCCGCGGCGGCAAGCGAGCGCGGCACCGTCGCGCTGTCGGGCGTGTTCGTGCCCGCCCAGCGGTAGAGGCGGCTGTGGCCGAATGTCTCCCAGGTGAGGCGCGCGTGCACCAGCGGGAAGGAGCGTTCGAGATGCGCTGTGAAGCGGTCGAACTCGCTGTCGTCGATGAGCGCCCGGTCCTCGTAGGAGACGGTCCGGCAGCGCAGTGCGGCGGCGAGGCGTTCGGCGGTGACGGCATCGACGGCCGGGCCACGGGTGGGGTCCACGGCCGAGTCCTCGGTCGACGAGGTCCTGGTCATGGTGGTCAACCGCCCAACCTGGCAGGGAAGTTCACGGTCACAGTGGCATTGTTCACCACATCCGCGGACAGCATGACCGACTTGTCGTTTCGCCATTTGGGAATCGAGTCGCCGGTATCTCCGGGCAGGTCCGGGGTGCGGACCGTGCCCAGCAGCGGGAGGTGCAGTTGCGCGGCGGTGACGGTGACGGGCGCGAAGGCCGGGGAATGCGCCCAGACATCCTCGACCACATCGGTGACACGGACCCCGATGCGATGGCCCGCGGGAATCGGCCAGTCCTGGCCGAGCAGCCGGACCTGAGCGGTCGCGGAGACCGGGGCGATGCCGCGCGTGATGACGGTCGCGCGATTGTCGGGGGCGATGTCGTAGACCTCCACGGCGACGCTCGCCGCGGCCGGGCCGTCCAGGCTGAGCGTCGCGGTCGGCGTACCCGAGACCTGCTGATCGTGTTCCAGCGGCTGGGAGACGGTCCAGATCTCCCGGTCCGCGCCCGGCAGCAGGCCGCGATCGGTGTAGCGGCCCGCGCGCAGATCGACATCCAGGGCCCGGCTGTCGGCGGGCGGCCACGCCGTCTCCGACCGCCAGCGGCCGTCGAACTGGCCCACGGTGATACGCGGCCCGGTGTTCACGTCCTTGCCCGCCACCTGCTTGTCGAAGAAGGCCAGCAGTTCCGAGGAGAATTGCGGCGCACCGCATTTCTCGGTGCAGTCCCGGTGACCCCACTGCCCGAACCACGCCTTGTGCTCGCCGGGGCCGAGGCCGTTCCACATCTGGAAGACCCGATCGGCCTTGGTGTTGTAGTCGACGAAACCCTGACCCAGGAACAGCGGAATGGTGTTGCCGCGCAACTTCTCCACCAGGTCGCGGTCGCGCCACCACGCGGAACTCGCGTCGTGGTCGGTGGTTTCGGCCAGGTAGTGGGCGTAGCAGCCCGGATCGATCTTCGCGGCGTTCGCCTTGTACTCCTCCGAATCGGAGGGATGCGCGGGCGTGGACGCGATCAGCAGATGCTCGAGCCCCGCCAGATCGCCCGGCCGCACCCCGCTCTCACTGATCGGCTTGAGTGAGAACTTCCACGCGATGCCCTGCATGTACAGGTAGGCGTTGGGGTCCACCACCGGCTCGAACGCGGCCACCGCCGCCAGCCCCGCGGGCTTCTCGGCCAGCCCCATGAGCCCGGTCCACGCCTCGTAGGAGACGCCGTTCAACCCCACCTTCCCGGTCGACCAGGGTTGCGCCGCCGCCCATTCCACGGCCGTCTTCACATCCGAGCGTTCCCCCGGCCCGCCGAAATCCGGGCAGCCGTCGGAGCCGCCGAAGCCGCGCAGATCCACGATCACGTAGGTGTATCCGGCCTGCAGGAACATCGAGATCGGCAGATCGTCGAGGTCGGGCCCGCCCTTGATATGCGGGTCGGTCAAGTGCATGAGGTGTGCGCGGTAAGGGCTGACGGTCATGACCACCGGGGTGCGCACATCCTCGGCGACACCCGGCGGGCGCAGCACATCCGCGTGCAGGCTGGTCCCGTCCGAGGCGGTGATGAACTCCTCGTGCCACTGGTACTGCGGGTCCGCGCCCGCTCGCCCCGGCACCGTCACGACCCCCACCACCAGTAGCGCGCCGACCAGCGCGCGCCACAACACCATCCGCATAGACACCATTTGACCTTGGTGGTTCGCCCCGCCGCGAACCAGCCCCAGGAACCGGGGTGCCCGCCACGCGCGCCGGTCCGCGATCGGGGGCCCGCATCCGGCATCCGGGTGGCTACGATCGGGATGTCGGGGCCAACTCGTCCGGGAATGAGCGGGTGATGGTCGAACCAGACGAAGACGGTACGCAGCCTGACCTGCGGATAGGACTCGCCGCGGAGTTGGCCGCGGCGGGATTCGACGATGCGAGCGAAATCGGGCGCGGGGGTTTCGGAGTCGTCTACCGCTGCGTCGAGCATTCGCTGGATCGGCTGGTCGCGGTGAAGGTCCTCGACACCCGGTCGAACGACGAGGAACGCGCGCGATTCCTGCGCGAGCAGCGTGCCCTGGGCCGCTTCGGCGGGCACCCGCACATCGTGCAGGTGCTCTCCGCCGACGTCACCGTCACCGGGCGGCCGTATCTGGTGATGCCGTTCTACGCGCGGGGGTCGCTGCGCGAACGGATCCGGGATCGCGGGCCGCTGCCGTGGCAGGAGGTGCTGTCGATCGGGGTGAAGATCGCCGGTGCGCTGGCCGCCGCGCATGCCCGCGGCATCGTGCACCGCGACGTGAATCCGGCCAATATCCTGCTGTCCGACTATGGCGAACCGCTGCTCAGCGACTTCGGAATCGCCCTCGTCACCGGGTTTTTCGACGGCGCCAACGGACTCATCGCCGGGACGCCCGCCTTCACCGCGCCCGAGGTGCTGCGCGGGGCCGAACCCGCCCCGGCCGCCGACATCTACAGCCTCGGCGCGACGCTGTTCTGCCTGCTCACCGGGCACG
>NZ_JBSGBY010000590.1:0-5184 GCF_053601505.1 Nocardia sp. NPDC004722 | reverse complement strand
TGTGCGCTCGCGGCGGGAACCGGCGGTGAGGTCCGTTCCCGCCGCGAGCACAGGCTTGCCAAAGGTGTGCTGGGAGCACAATTTGTGATCTCGAGGCGGCAGCGGCACGCCATTGACGTGATGCGGAACCGATGGTAATCAGGACATTTGTCCGTTCAGGACAAGGGATTTGCTCCGTAGTGTCCAAACCATGGACATACCTTCCGCGAACCGTAAAGGGCTGAGTCTCTTCGCCCTGATCATGATTGGCATTGGTTCGATCTTCGGATCGGGCTGGCTCTTCGGAGCCGGGCAGGCGGCCCAGGTCGCCGGGCCCGCAGCGATTATTGCCTGGGTGATCGGCGCGGTGTTCATAGGTTTGATCGCCATGTCGTACGCGGAGGTGGGCGCGGCCTATCCCTTCCCCGGATCCATGGCCCGCTTCGGTTCCATCTCGCACGGCCCGGTGCTCGGATTCATCACCGGCTGGGCGGTGTGGATCGCCGTCGCCGCGCTGATTCCGATCGAATCCATCGCCAGCACGCAGTACATGTCGTCGTGGAGCTTCTCCTGGGCCCAGGGCCTGATGAAGGACGGCTCGCTGACCCTCGCGGGCATGGGCATGGCGTTCGTGCTGACCGTGGTGCTGTGGCTGTGCTGCTACTGGTCGGTCGGCCTGCTCGCCAAGGTGAACAACCTGCTGACCGCGGTCAAGTTCGGCATCCCGGTGCTGGCCGTCGTCTCCCTCATCGCGTCGGGCTTCCACACCGAGAACTTCAGCGGCTACGGCGGTTTCGCGCCCAACGGCTGGTCCGCGGTGCTGACCGCGGTGAGTACCTGCGGTGTCGTGTTCGCCTTCAACGGTTTCCAGGCCGTGGTCAATCTCGGTGGCGCCGCGAAGAATCCGGGCAAGGCCATTCCGGCCGCCCTGGTCGGCGCGCTGTCGATCGGCCTGGTCATCTACATGCTGCTGCAGATCGCGTTCATCGGCGCGGTGCCGCCGGAGCAGCTCGCCGAACACGGTTGGGTCGGTATCAATTTCAACTCGCCGTTCGTCGATATCGCCAAGCTGCTGATGCTGGGCTGGCTGGTCATCATGCTGCAGTTCGGCGCGTTCATCTCGCCGTCCGGCGCGAACATCGCGAATGTGGCCTCGGCCTCGTACATGGTGCAGAACCTCGCCGAGACCGGCTTCTTCCCGAAGAAGCTGCGCGAGTCGCACCCCCGCTACGGCACCGCGCGCCCGGCCATGTGGCTCAACCTGGCCTTCTCGCTGATCCTGCTGGTGACCGTCGGCCACAGCTGGCACGCGCTGGCGGGCATCGTGTCCGCGGCCATGGTGATCTCGTACCTGATCGGCCCCATCGCGGTGGGCGTGTTCCGCAAGACCAAGCCCGAGCTGCCGCGGCCCTTCCGGCTCCCGGCCGCGAATGTGATCACCCCGCTGGCCTTCACGCTGGCCGCCTGCGCCCTGTACTGGACGCACTGGCCCAATACCGGCCGCATCGTGTTCATCACGCTGCTGTCCGTACCGATCGCGGTGGCCGTGCTGTGGAAGCGTGGTGATCGCAGCATCGCTGAGCAGCTCGCACCGGCCTGGTGGATGATCGCCTTCCTGATCTTCATGGCGACCGTGTCCGCCCTGGGTTCGCCCGAATTCGGTGGCAGCGGCCTGATTCCGGGCGGCATCGATATCGCGCTGGTCGCCGTGGCCGCGCTGGCCACCTACTACTGGGCCGTGCGGGCCGGCGTGAAGGCGCACGAGTCGGGGCTGCCGGGCCCGGATCCGGTGCTGGACGCCGCGCCCGAGAGCGAGACCGTGCCGGGCGACGACATCATCGGCACCGAGCGCGATCGCAACCTGCAGCACGCCTGAGTAATCCACCCATCCCGCCCGAGCAGTCAAAGGTCTGGTCATGGCACTCTCTGTCTTCGATTTCTTCTCCATCGGTATCGGCCCCTCCTCGTCCCACACCGTCGGCCCGATGCGCGCGGCGCAGTTCTTCGCCAACCGCTTGAAGGAAGACGGCCTGCTGTCCCAGACCGCCTCGGTCCGCGTCGAGCTGTTCGGCTCACTCGGCGCGACCGGCCGCGGGCACGCCACGCCCAAGGCGGTACTGCTCGGGCTGGAAGGGCACGCCCCCAACACCGTCGATCCGGATGTCGCCGAGCAGGATGTGGCACGCATCCGGCGCACCAAGCGGCTGCGGCTGCTGGGCACCGAAATCGGTGACACCCACGAGATTCCGTTCGATGAGCCCACCCAGCTCATCCTGCACATGCGTCGCGCGCTGCCGTACCACGCCAACGCCATGACGCTGTTCGCCTACGACCGCGACGGCATCCCGTTGCTGGAGAAGACGTACTACTCGGTCGGCGGCGGATTCGTCGTGGACGAGGACTCGGTGTGCGCGGATCCCGACAACGACGACACCACCGAACTGGCCTACCCGTTCCACACCGGCGCGCAGCTACTGAAGTTCGCTCGCGAGACCGGACTGTCGATCTCCTCGCTGATGATGGAGAACGAGAAGGCTTGGCGCAGTGAGGAGGAGATCCGCGCCGGGCTGCTCGAAATCTGGAATGTCATGCGGGAGTGCGTCAACCGCGGGCTGAACCGTGAGGGGATTCTGCCCGGCGGGCTGGAGGTGCGCCGCCGCGCGGCCACCTCGGCCCGGCAGTTGCGCGCCGAGGGCGATCCGATGATGCACCGCACCGAGTGGACCACCATCTACGCGATGGCGGTCAACGAGGAGAACGCCGCGGGCGGGCGGGTCGTCACCGCGCCGACCAACGGCGCGGCCGGGGTGCTGCCGGCGGTGCTGAGCCACTACATCAACTTCGTGCCCGGCGCGGACGAGGAGGGCATCATCCGATTCCTGCTCACCGCGGGCGCGATCGGCATGCTGATCAAGGAGAACGCGTCGCTCTCCGGCGCCGAGGTGGGCTGTCAGGGCGAGGTGGGGTCGGCGTGCTCGATGGCCGCGGGTGCGTTCGCCGAGGCCATCGGCGGCACCCCCGAACAGGTCGAGAACGCCGCGGAGATCGGCATGGAACACAATCTCGGACTGACCTGCGACCCGGTCGGCGGGCTGGTGCAGATTCCGTGCATCGAGCGCAACGGCATGGCCGCGGTCAAGGCGGTCACCGCCGCGCGCATGTCCATGCGCGGCGACGGCAGCCACAAGGTCTCCCTCGACGACGTCATCAAGACGATGAAGGAGACCGGGGCCGATATGAGCGTCAAGTACAAGGAGACGGCGCGCGGCGGGCTCGCGGTGAATCTCACCGAGTGCTGAACATCCGGCGCTGAGAGTCCTTGCGGCTCAGGCCATCAACAAGCGGGCGGTACGCGTGAACAGCGTGCCGCCCGCGGCCAATGGCAGCAGGGCCGAATCCAGGCCGGAGACCTCGGCGGTTCGCGCGTCCGGGTAGGTGAGGACGCTTTCGAGGGCGCGGGGCGCGGTCAGGTCGTCGTCGGTGACGGCGTCCGCGCCGAGTTCGAGGCGATGCCGCAACAGGGGCGTCTCCCCCACGTCGGCGGTCAGCTCACCACTCCAGTAACCGTGGTCCTCGCCGGTGCGGCCGATCTGCACGCGTTCGCGAAGTCGCAGGCGCGCACCGGGTTCCAGGCTCACCATGGTGTGCGTCTCGTGCTCAGCACCGCCCGCGACCACGGTCGGCTCCGGATCGAAATCCAGCTCGCCGCCCGCGGCCACCTCGAAACGCCAGTGCGCCACCGACTTGCGCGTCTCGCGGCCCGGCAGCGCGATGGTGGCGGCCACCGAGCGGACGCTCAGCCGCGCGCCCTCCCCTACGGAGACAACGATATCCAGCACGTCACCGCCCAAAGGCGTGGCGGCCGTGCCGATCAGGTGCACCGTGTCGACGCCGGTACGCCGCGCCGCCAGGCCGCCGACCGCGTGAATGTGCGGCAGCGTCCCGGCGGTCGCGGTGATGCGGAGCTCAGTGCGAATGGGCACTGCCCGCCGCCGAATCCGCGAGGCCCGCGTCCTGCTCGGCGACCAGGCGCAGCTGTTCGCGCACCCAGGTGAGCACCGGCGTCGCGGCCGGATCCTCGGTGAGCGAGGTGAACACGAACGGCCGTCCCTCGCGCACCTTGGTCGAATCCCGGTCCATCACCGACAGATCCGCGCCCACCATGGGAGCCAGATCGGTCTTGTTGATCACCAGCAGATCCGACCAGGTCACGCCCGGGCCGCCCTTGCGCGGCACCTTGTCGCCACCGGCCACGTCGACGACGAAGATCTGCACGTCGATCAGGCCAGAGGAGAAGGTGGCGGTCAGGTTGTCGCCGCCGGATTCGACCAGGATCAGATCCAGCGGCGGGTTGGCCTCGATCAGATCGTCGATGGCGTCGAGGTTCGCGGTGATGTCGTCGCGAATGGCGGTGTGCGGGCAGCCGCCGGTCTGCACGGCGGTGATCCGCTCGTCCGGCAGCACGGCGTGGCGGCGCAGGAAGTCCGCGTCCTCGGTGGTGTAGATGTCGTTGGTCAGCACCGCGAGGGACAACTCGTCGCGCAGTTGCCGGCACAGCGCCGCGGTGAGCGCGGTCTTGCCGGACCCGACCGGCCCGCCGATCCCGATCCGCAACGGCTCCCCGGGCGTCCGCTCCCGCTTGGGGCGGTCATGGCTGTGATCGTGCGGTTCACCATCAATGAGGTGAGGTGGCATGTTCGGCTCCTTTCACCCCCATCCTTACCCAGCGGTGTAAACCGGGTGTTACCTGCCCGCTGAGCGGCTACGACGCGAACAGTGGTAGTTCGCGGCGGGGATGGCGTTCGGCGAGGACGTCCTGCAGCGGGTCCGAGAGGGCCGCAAGGGATTTCACGGCCTCGCGGGCGGTCGCGTCGCAGACCGGGGCGAGGCGGATGGTGCAGGCGGCGATCGCGGCGGGGTCGAGCGCCAGTAGCCGCTGGGCGGCGGTGGCCGCGCCGGTCATGGTGGTGTAGACGAGCACCGAGGCGATGTCCTCGGGCGCGGTGTCGCTGGCGACGGCGACCACGCCGAAGACCGTGGACAGGTGCGGGCGCGGGCCGAGGGCACGCCAATCGACCTGCGGCCAGACCTGTTTGGCCAGACGCAGCATCTAAGAAGGCGTAAACGACCTCGGTAATGGGCTTATCGGGCGCTTGACTCACTCCGGCGCGTCTCGGGACGTGCCGTCAGAAGAGAGGTTTCGAG
>NZ_JBSGBY010000589.1:0-5189 GCF_053601505.1 Nocardia sp. NPDC004722 | reverse complement strand
GGTCAGCGACGGATACACCGAGAACGTCTGCGCCAGATCGTTCACCGTGAGGTTGTTCTGCACCGCGAGCGCGATCGGCAGGATCAGTTGTAGTGGCCGTGACGCAGGTGGATGGCGGCGACGGCCTGCTCCCAGGTGCGGCCGCGGCGATGGTCGTCGAGGACCTCCGACACGGCCATCGCGAGCCGGGAGCGGGCGGGGATGACCGAACCGGCGACGGTCAGCAGATCCGCGGGCACGGGCGTCGTGAAGGCGGCGGACACCAGGGCCGCCGCCCACATGGCGGCCCATAAACCATTGCCCACGTGGGAGATCGATGCTTCGCGGGCGGCGGCCATCGCGGCGCGGCGGGGACGGCCGGGGCGGGTGTAGCCGTGGATGTCGGCGCGGATGAGCGCGCCTGTCCACTCGCGGTACGGGTTTCGGAAAGTGGCGGTGTCGGGCGGGGCGTAACCGTCGATGAGATTGCGGTAGGCGACGCGTTCGGCCGTGTAGGTCTGCAGGAACGGCAGGCGCTCGAGCCACAAAGCGGCGACGTCGTCGGCGGTGAAGTCCGGGCCGCGCTGCTCCAGCAGATGCACGCCGAGGATCGTGTAGTCGATATCGTCGTCCCGGGGGCAGCCGTCGATACGGCCCAGAGTGGCTGTGCCCCAGGATCTTCGGCCGGTCGCCTCGGGCGGGAGCGGATCGGCCACGGGGACGTAGTCCCGCAAGGGGTACGCGTTGTTCGCGCGCAGGTATTCGCGGATGCGTTCCGGCGTCCAGACGAAGCCGTTCTCGAGCGGCTTGCCCAGCGTGCATCCGGCGCAGCGGCCGAGCCAGCCGCCGTGGATACGGTCCAGCAGCTCCGCCTCCGGGAGCATTAGGCTCGATTCCTCTTCCGCACCAGTGATATTCACGCTCCACGGCGCGTCGATCCATTCGGTGTACGGCCAGTCCGGCGACCTGGGGGCCCGCTCGATCTTGTCCAGCAGTCGCCAGCACGCGGCCGGGACCGGATGCTCGACGTGAGTCAGGTCGTGCACTTCCTCCGCGAAATCCGCTACCGCGTAACCGGATTCGTCGCGCTGACACCATTCGTAGTACAGCAGCGCCCGCGGATCGGCCTCGTGGTGACCGAAGAAGATCGTTTCGATTGTCACAGCGTCGCCCGCTCGATCGTCACAGCACCGCCTGGGTGGCCGTGACCACCTCCGAGAGCAGGGGCAGGGATTCGTCGCGCTGGGGTGGGCGGGCCCACCAGCGACCCTCGTGCGTGTGCCGGCCGAATCCGGTGGGCAGGATGACATTACTGCGATGCGGCCCGATGTCGACGCTGTTGCGTTCGAGCAGTTCGAGGCATTCGTCGGAGGGGTAGCCATCGAAGACCGCCAGGAAGGTGCGTCGCGGCGGCTTGTCGCGGACCAGCACCGGACCGGCGAAGCCGCGACCGACCAGTTCGTCAAGGATCAAGGCCCCCAAGGCTTCCGGCGTATTCAGGGCGGCGATCGTGTCGTTCAGCGGTAGCACTACGAATCCGGGGGTGGTCACGTGTACGTGGGGGAGACCGAACAGGGAGCGGTACACACGCGCCCACTCCTGCGGGGTCGTCAGCTCGTCCTCGTCCAACCGCACATTCCACCCCTCGTTCGGGCCCTGCTCCAACGACGGCGATGTCAATCCTCAGTGAAAACCCGTATCCCCCGTCCCACCACCGATTTGGGTAAATCGTTGGCGAACTGTGGAGAACTTGCGACGCGGCGGGGCTTGCCAAGTCCGCTGAACGGTCTGTTTCCGGGGTAGCCTCGGGGGTAGAGACAGACGTACCCATCAGGAGGTTCGTCATGCCCTGCGATTTGATGCTGATCGCCTACGACGGCTCCGAGAATGCTCGGCGGGCCGTCGAATACGCGGGCCGGTTCCTGGCGGCGAACAGAGCCGTCGTACTGACCGCGTGGGAGCCGATGGTGCGGCAGGCCGCGCGGCTGTCGGGGTTGTCCGGGGTGATGCAGCCGGAATGGATGGCCGACGACGAGATAGCGGACGTCGCGCTCGTGGACGCGAAGAACATCAATGCCGAAGGCGTGCGGCTGGCCAAGATCGCCGGTCTCAACGCGGAGGCGCGCACGGTGGAGTGCACCACCACCATCTGGACGGCCATCGTGGAGGTGGCCGACGAGCTGGATGTGGACATCATCGTGGCGGGCACCCGCGGGGCCACCGGCATCCGCGCGCTCATGCACTCCAGCGTTGCGGACGCGGTGCTCAAGCACTGCCACCGGCCGGTGCTGATGGTGCCGCCGGGACGGGAACCGGAAGCGAAACAGGTCTGAACGCGACCCCCGGGACCGAGATTTGCGGTAAAGATGCTGGGGCGCAAGGCATTGGCCCGTCCGTGACCGCGGGCACCGTGAGAGATGCGTCGCTCCCCGGACCTCGGTGGCGACGGCCCGGACTATGTTCGGACCATGGACGGATTTCTGCTCGCGACACCCGACGGTGTCGTCCGCACCTCGGGCACCCGCGCCGCCTTCGCCTCGGCGGCGGCCGCGAGCGCGGCACTGCGCTCCGGCGCGCACGAGCTGATCGTGGGCGCGCTGCCCTTCGATCCCCGCCGTCCCGCCGCCCTGGTCGCCCCCGAGCAGGCCGCGCACACCGCCGGGCCGTGGCGTCCGGCCGCGCTGCCCGAACTGCCGGAGGTCCAGATCGTCTCCGAAATACCCAGTGCCGCAGAGCATGTCGCTCGGGTGACGAAGCTCGTGGAGCTGCTGGCCGATCCCGGGCAACCCTTGCGCAAGGTGGTGGCGGCACGGTCGCTGGTGGCCGAGGCGTCGGCGCCGCTGGAGGCCGAGGTGATCGCCGGACATCTGGTGACCCGGCATCCCCGTGCCGCCGTCTACGCCGTCGACCTCACCGCCGCCGGACGCCCCGGCGAGACCCTGATCGGCGCGACACCCGAGGTTCTGGTCTCCCGGCGCGGCCCTACCGTGACCCTGCACCCGCTGGCGGGCACCCTGCCCCGGCTCGCCGATCCGGACGCCGACGCCGCGCAGGCCCAGGATTTGCTGGCCAGCGACAAAAATCGCGAAGAGCACGCCTACGTCATCGACTGGATCCGCGAGCGCCTCGCCCCCGTCTGCGTCGAACTGTCCATCCCCGACGGCCCCGAACTGCTGTCCACACCCGAAGTCTGGCACCTGGCCACCCCCATCCGGGGCCGCCTCGCGCACCCCGCGACGACCGCCCTCGATCTGGCGGTCCTGCTGCACCCCACCCCCGCGGTCTGCGGCACCCCCACCCCCCTCGCTCTCGACGCCATCCACGACCTCGAGGGCGATCGCGGCTTCTACGGCGGAGCGATCGGCTGGTGCGACAGCGCCGGAGACGGCGACTGGTACGTGGCCATCCGCTGCGCCGAACTCGCCGCCGACAGCCTGGCCCTGCGCGCCTTCGCGGGCGGTGGCATCGTCGCCGCCTCCGACCCGCACGCCGAGCTCCACGAGACGACGGCCAAACTCCGCACCTTCCTCGGCGGGCTGCGCTGCGCGATTCCGGAATAACGCAGCAGCGTTTTCCGTATGGCGAGGCGTCGTCCGCTAGAGTGCCGGGGAGGCGGGGCCGTTGGCCCCGTTACGCATGCGTCCGATGTTGGGAGTACCGCGATGAAGTTTGCCGTTCCTGGTGCAGCGAGTGCTGTCGGCGGAGCCCTGGTCGGGCTGGCGGCGGTCCTGGTCATCACAATGGCGGCTTCGCAGGACAAGCGGCCCGATATCGACCGCAGTGGCGACGCGGGCTCGTCGCTATTGAACAACGTTGAGTACGGCTCGCGCTGACCGGCTGACCTCCGAACCAGGCCACACCGCACCGCTGGGCCGCCGCTGGCTGTTCGGCAGTGTCATCGCCGCGTTCCTCCTGACCTTTCTGCAGTCCCCCGGGCAGACCGTCGCCGACACGAAATACGATCTGGCGCAGAATCCGCTCGGATTCCTTTCCCGCGCTTCACATCTGTGGAGCAGCCAGGCCCCGATGGGGCAGGTGCAGAACCAGGCCTACGGGTACTTCTTTCCGCACGGCGCGTTCTTCTCCCTGGGACATCTGCTCGGCCTGCCGGGCTGGGCGACCCAGCGCATCTGGTGGGCACTGCTGCTGCTCGCCGGATTCTGGGGCATCATCCGGCTCTGCGAGACGCTGGGCATCGGTAGTCGCGGCTCGCGGCTGATCGCGGCGGTCGCGTTCGCGCTGTCACCGCGGGTGCTGACCACGCTGGGCTCGATCTCCTCCGAGACGCTGCCGATGATGCTCGCGCCCTGGGTGCTGCTGGCGCCCGCCGCGCTGGGTGTGGCCATGAAGCGCAACGGCGACGACCCACCTCCGCGCCGTGGGATGGCGACGCCCGCCGGTAGTGCGCTGGCACTGGCGCTCATGGGCTCGGTGAACGCGGTGGCCACGGCCGCGGCGTTCCTGCCCGCCGCACTGTGGTGGATCTCGTACAAACCCAATCGCGCCTGGTGGCGCTTCACCCGGGCGTGGATTCCCCTGCTGGCGCTGGGCACCTTCTGGTGGGTGGTGCCACTGCTGTTGCTGGGCAAGGTGAGTCCGCCGTTCCTGGACTACATCGAATCCTCCGGCGTGACGACGCAGTGGGCCTCGCTCGGCGAGGTGCTGCGCGGCACCGACAGCTGGACGCCGTTCGTCTCCCCCGAACGCATCGCGGGCGCGGTGCTGGTGACCCAGCCCGCCGCGGTGCTGGCCACCGGGATGCTGGCGGCCGCGGGCATGGCCGGACTGGCCATGCGCGCCATGCCGAATCGGGGACGGCTGGCCCTGATCCTGCTGGTCGGCCTGGTCGGCATCTGCGCGGGCTACGCGGGTGACCTGGGCGGCCCGTTCGCCGAACAGGTCCGGGTGTTCCTGGACTCCGGCGGCGCGCCACTGCGCAATGTGCACAAGCTGGAACCGCTCATCCGGCTGCCGCTGGTGCTGGGCCTGGCGCACCTGCTGGGCCGGGTGCCGTTGCCGGGTTCGGTGCCGATGCCGGTGTGGCGCAGGGCCTTCGCGCATCCCGAGCGGGACCGGATGGTCGCGGTCGGCGCGCTCATCCTGACCGCGCTGACCCTGTCCACCTCGCTGGCCTGGACCGGGAAACTCGCGCCGCGCGGCAGCTACGACCGGGTTCCGCAGTACTGGCAGCAGACCGCGGACTGGCTGGC
>NZ_JBSGBY010000588.1:0-5190 GCF_053601505.1 Nocardia sp. NPDC004722 | reverse complement strand
TCCGCACCGACGTCACCGCCGCCGGTGACCAGCCTGCCTCCATCACCGACGAGGCCAGCGGGCCAGAAGTCGCGAACAAGGCCCACGACAGCAGGCTCCACCCGATCGCCGGTGCCCGAACCGGCACGCGCACGGTCTTTTCCGTCGTCGCCACAGCAGCAGTGTGACCAAGCCCCGCCCATCCGGCCACCGCATTCAGAGGAAGACGCGGGCGTTCTCCAGCCAGGTGCGGGCATCCGCGCCGACGGCGGTGAGGGCGGTGGCTGCCAGGGGGCGGCGTTGGGTGACGCGGAGGCAGAAGTCGAGGGCGTTGCCGCGGACTCGTTGTGCGGCGTCCGGCGGGCCCCAGGTCCAGAGCTCGCCGTCGGGGGCGGTCAGTTCGACGCGGAAAGGCGTTGTCGGGAGGGGTAATTCGGCGGCGTAGAAGGACAGGGCGATGCCGGCTACGCCCAGGGCGGCGATGGGGCGCAGGCGGGTGGTCGGCGGGTGGGGGACACCGAGGGTGTCGTAGATGTCCTGGCCGTGAGCCCAGGTTTCCATCAGGCGTAGCGGGACCAGGAGTGTCGCGGTCACGTCCGAGCCGAACCAGGGGAACGCTCGATCGAGGGGGATGTCGCGCAGTTCTGCCGCCAGTTCGGTTCGGCCGGTGCGCCATTCGTTCAGGAGGACCGATCGGGGTTTCGCCGCTCCCGTTGCGGCGTCGAGGTCGGCGGCTTTCGGGCCTGCCGCTTCGGCGTTCTTCAGGACGGTGTCGAAGGCGTCCGGGGTGCGGAGGGCGATGAGCGCGTTGGCGTCGGCGACGGCCAGGTGGGCGATCTGGTGGGCGATCGTCCACCCGACGGCAGGGGTGGGTGCCGTCCAGTCGTCGTGTGCGGAGACCAGGGCGTCGAGTTCATCGCCCTCGGCCACCAGGTCGGGTATCGCGAGGTCGCGGTTGACTTCGGACAGGTCGAGGCCGTAGTCCAGCATCGGTAATCACCTTCTCGCACAGGGTCGAACATGATCACCACCACGATAGCCCCGGGTCCGGGCCGGGTTTGTGATCACCGGATCTGGGTATGGGGTCATTCATGACCGAAACCAGTACCGGCGCTCCGACATTCGTCTTCGTTCACGGGTTGACCAGCAACAGCTTCTATTGGGCTCCCGTGGTCCGGGAGCTGGCTTTGCTCGGGCACCGCAGTCTGCCGGTGGACCTGCCGGGGCACGGTCTCGACGCCTCGATTCCGCCGTCGTATCAGGCGCAGGACATCGACGCCTTCGCGGCCGGGCCGTCGCCGATGTCCGCGATCACGGTGCAGGACAATGTCGCCCACGTCATCGAGACCGTGCGCGCGGTGCGGCGGCACGGTCCGGTCATTCTGGTCGGGCACAGTCTGGGCGGTGTCACCATCGGTTTGGTGGGCAATGCGATACCCGACGCCGTCGATCACCTCGTCTATCTGTCCGCGTTCTGCCCGTCCACCGCCGAGGCCCCGAGCGCCATGGCCTTGAGCCAGACCCCGGAAGCCTTGAAGGACGTGTACGTCCCGAATCAGGAGCGTTCGCTGTTCCTGGGGATGGAACCGGTGTCGCGCGGTCTGATCCGCTTCAACCTGCGCTCGGCGGATCCGGTGGCGCTGGAGGATTTCCGGCTGACCAATATGCCCGAGGCCACCCCGGAGCAGCTGCTCACCCTGATCAATTACGGCATGCAGCCGGAGGATTCGGCGAATACCAGCTTCGCCGACGGGCGAGTGGAGGCCGCCACCTGGGGCCGTATCCCCCGCACCTACATCCGCCTGACCCACGACAATGTCATCTCCCCCGCCCTCGCCACGAAGATGATCGAGGACGCCGACCGGCTCACTCCGGACAATCGTTTCGATGTCCACGACCTGCCCACCGGTCACATCGACGTGGTCCTGCAAGCCCGCGAGCTCGCCGCCATCCTCGCCGGACTGGCGTGACGGCGGGGACTACTGGAACAGCTTGAGCAGGTTCACGATCAGGCGATCCACGCCATAGAGAAACGGAATGGTGACCCAGGCCCAGGCGAAGATCAGCAGTGGAATCCGGCGAGGCGGAGTGGGTTCCGGGGTGGTCATTGCGGTTCTCCCTGCGAAACGACGGCCGGTTCGGTGGGCTTGCGATGATGCTTGGCCGAGACGGGGCGGATCAATTCGTTGGCCAGGAAGCCGACACACAGCAGCGCGATCATGATGGCGAACGAGGTCCCGTAGAGGGCGGGACCGGTTTTGCCGTGGCGCGCACCGGAATCGGCGATGGCATTGACGATCAGCGGCCCGGCGACACCGGCGACCGACCACGCCGTGAGCAGCCGGCCGTGGATCGCGCCGACCTGGTAGGTGCCGAACAGGTCCTTGAGATAGGCCGGGACGGTGGCGAATCCGCCGCCGTAGAACGACAGGATCACCATCGCGCCGAGGATGAAGGCCGGTTTGTTGTCACGGCCCACCGACCACACCAGCACGTAGGCGAGCGCGCCGACACCCAGGTAGACGCGGTACATGTTCTTGCGCCCGATCACATCCGACAGCGACGACCAGCCGATGCGCCCGCTCATATTGGCCGCCGACAGCACGGCCACGAAACCCGCTGCCGCACCCGCCGATACCGGCGTCGAGGTGTGCTTGAAGAAGTCGACCACCATGGGCGCGGCCTTCTCCAGGATCCCGATGCCCGCGGTCACGTTGAAGCACAGCACGATCCACAGCAGCCAGAACTGCGGGGTCCGGAGGGCGTCGTTCGCGGCGACATCGTGGGCGCTGACCAGTCTGCCGGTGGTGGCGGGCGGCTCCCAGCCCGCGGGCCGCCAGCCCGGCGGCGGCACCCGCACCAACAGTACGCCCAACGCCATGAAGACGGCGTAGACCAGGCCCATCACCAGGAAGGTCTCCGCGATCCCCCGGTGATCCCTGCCGAAGTCCGAGAGCATCTCGGTGGTCCACGGCGACGCGATCAGCGCGCCGCCGCCGAACCCCATGATGGCGAAACCCGTTGCCATGCCCGGCCGGTCGGGGAACCACTTGATCAGCGTCGACACCGGCGAGATGTAGCCGATGCCCAGCCCGATGCCGCCGATGAACCCGTAACCCAGCACGATCAGCCAGTACTGGCTCACCGCCGCGCCCAGCGCCGAGACCAGCAGCCCGGAACAGAAGCACACCAGCGAGACGCTCATCGCCCAACGCGGGCCGCGCTTCTCGACGGTCGTCCCGCCGAAGGCCGCCGAAAGTCCCAGCATCACAATGGCGATCTGGAACGGCAGCGCGCTGCCGGTGCCGGAGACGTGCATGGCCTTCTCGAGCGGCGGCTTGAACACGCTCCACGCGTACGCCTGCCCGATGGCGAGGTGGATGGACAGCGCCGCGGGCGGAACCAGCCAGCGGCTCCAGCCCGGTGGCGCGAGGACGCGCGAATACCGCACGTCGTCGGCTACTGCACTCATGATCAGCCCCAATTGTCCGACTTGCGGCGATCATAGGACGCGCCCGCCGCGCCTCGCCGGCAATCGCCCGAGACACCCTCCGCCCCAGCGTCTTCCGGCGGCGCCGCGACCGGTTGTCGCTAGGCTCGCTCGGTGTGAATGTCTACAACGAGCGGTTGCAGCAGCTCGGCGAGCGCGCGACCCGACGGCTGGAGCACTCCGAGGCTCTCGACGACGCCACCCGCGAGCTGGCCGAAATCACCTCCCTGGCCGCCTATTTCGACTATCAGGTGAAGAACGGCGGCTTCGGCCAGCTGATCTACAACCTGGGCCGCGACTGGCTCGAACACTGCGACGACATGCTGCGCGCGGTCGGCGCGCAGGTGGCCTACTCCTACTACCTGCGGGCCATCACCCGCTGCACCGAAGACCTCGCGGACTTCGACACCTTCATGACCGACTTCACCACGCCGACGCCGCTCGGGCAGGATCTGTTGATGCTCACCGTCGAGTACTTCCGCGCCGACACCGGCTTCGACGACGAGATCACCGACTTCCTCGCCCACGCGGACACCCATCTGTAACCCACCGGGCCTGTGCGCCAAGGTATTCCGGTGCCGAACACGGTCCGAGCGGCGGATCGCCACTCGGACCGAGTCCCGGACGAGTTCGGGCTACTGGGTCCGCTGATAGGTGCGGAAGGCCGACAGCGCCCAGGCGAAGGCGAGGGCGGCCAGGGCCGTCAGGTAGCCGAGGTGCGCGGCCACGAACCCGGCGTCCGCCGTGCCCGCCAACCCCGTGCGGCCGATATCGACCGCCCAGGTCACCGGGTTGAACTTCGAGATCGACTGTACCCAGCCGGGCATCAGGGCGGTGGCCATCATGCCCGAGGACAGGAAGGTCAACGGCAGGATGATCAGCTGCGACATACCGATCAACGCGATCTGGCTGCGCGTGATCAACGCCAGCGCGACCGAACCCGCACAGAAGATCGCCGCCAGCAGCGTCGCCGCCGCCAGTGCCAGCAGCACGCCCACCACGCCGCCGGGATAGCGTGCACCACCGGCGAATCCGATGAGCAGCACCAGCGCCGACTGCACCAGGCCGATGGTGAGCTGCACACCCAGTTGCCCGGCCACCACCGCGCTGCGCGAAATCGGCGCGGTGAGCAGCTGATTCATGACGCCGTTGTCGATGTCCTCGATATAGCCGGTGCCCGCCCACACCCCGGAGTACAGGACGGTCATCATCAGCACGCCGGGGGCCAGGAAGGTGATGTAGTTGGCGGCCCCGAAGCCGGGAATCTCACCGACGGACTTGAACACCTGGCCGAACAGCAGGATCCAGACGATGGGCTGCAACAGCGCGGCGAAGACGCCCCAGGATTCGCGCAGGGTGTTGAGCATCCAGCGCCGGAAGATCTGGCCCGCCGCCACCGCCCAGGCGGCCGTGGGGGTTTCGCGGGGCCGGTCGTAGGCGATCGCGGTCATGCCGCCACCTCCACGGTGTCGCGGTGGTTGTCGGCCCGGTAGGAGCGGCCCGCGTAGTGCAGGTACACGTCGTCGAGGGAGGGCCGGGAGATCGAGACCGCGCCGAAACCGATGGCGGCGGCGTCGAATTCGGACAGCACCCGACCGACCACGCCGGACGGGTCGTCGGTGCGGGCGATGAGCCTGCCGGTCGGGCCGTCCTGCTCGACGACGATGTCACGCAGCGACGGGATGGATTCGCCGACCGCGCGCACGGCCGCCACATCCGGG
>NZ_JBSGBY010000587.1:0-5190 GCF_053601505.1 Nocardia sp. NPDC004722 | reverse complement strand
CGCGGGCGGGCAGGGTTCGCCGCCCATCACAACCGTCCGCACGCTCTCCAGATCGGCGGCATCCAGGGTGGCGAGATGGAGACCAAGGTGGAACAGCCGCTGGTGCGGTTGCAGTTGCTGGTCGGACCGCAGTCGCTGTCGGCCAATGTGGCTTCGGCGCTGCTCGGTTTCTCCATGTTCGGCGCGTTCTCGCTGGTGTCCAACTTCATTCAGACGCCCGCGGACAAGGTCGGCTACGGCCTGTCGGGGACCGTGCTCTCGGTCGGCCTCTACGGCATTCCGAGCGCGGCGCTGATGACGTTCTTCTCCTTCAACACCGGGCGCATCTCCGCCAAGATCGGGCCCGCCTACACCCTCGCCATCGGCGCGGTGTTCGCCGGACTCTCCATGGGGTGGCTGGCCGTCTCGCACGACCACTCGTTCGACATGATCATGGCGAATGTGCTGCAGGGCACCGGTTTCGGCATCGGCTACGCGGCGCTGGGCTCGCTGGCGGTGCAGCATGTGCCGATGAGTGAGAGCGGCATCGCCTCGGGCATCAACTCGCTGGTGCGTACCGCGGGCGGCTCGATCGCGGGTGCGGTGACCGGGTCGATTCTGACCGCGCACGTGCTGAAGCTCGGAACCCACGCCGTGCCGACCGAAGGCGCGTACGTCGCGAGCTTCGCGACCCTGGCCATCGGCGCATTCGGTGCGGCGGCTGTGGCTCTCGGCCACGGAATCCGCCACAAGGGGAAATGACAACCTCTCGTAACTCTCAGGGGCTTCGCCCCTGAAACCCCAAGAGCCTGAAGAAAAGCCTGCGCACGCTCCCAGCGTGCGCAGGCTTCTTTGCTAGGTCAGGACCTCGGTGCGGTCACCGTCGACCACGACGACATGGTCGTCGGTGAGCGCCCAGTGTGGGATGCCCGCGGCCGTGTACTCGCGCACCAGCTTTCGAGCGTCGCCCGTCGGGTCGGTGGGTGAGTCCAGGTGCGGGACGATGCGGCGGTCGACCAGACCCAGCCCGTCCCAGCGGGGTTCGATGCCGCAGGCGGTGCGGACCTCGTCCGGGTCGTCCATGGATTCGATGCCGTGCAGGTCCGGGGTCATGACGCAGGCTCCGGCGCTGTAACCCGCGTAGACCAGGGCGTCCTCGGCGAGGAGTTTGGTCAGGGCGAGATCGGCTCCGCTGCAGGCGAATTGGGCGCGCAGCACGAAGGTGTTGCCGCCGCGCACCCACACCATCGGGTACTCGCGCAGCCGCGCCTCGACCTCGGCCGGGCGGTCGACGTACTCGCGCAGGTCGAGGACGTCGGGCTGGAAACCGGTGCGGCGCAGGGGAACCAGATCGCTGGTGACCGCGCCCTGCCAGGCCGAGGGCCAGGCATCACAGGCGTTCGCGATGACGGCCACCCGGCCGGGCTCGCCCACCAGCTCGAGCAGCCGCTGCTGGTGCGAGCCGAAACGGTAGCTGGACAGGAACAGTCGCACGGAATCAGATCGTGAAGGCCAGGCTGCGGACCAGGCGGTTGCCGAGATCCGTATCGCCGGTGACGGTGATTTGCTCCGGGTGCGCGTCGGCCGTGGTGCGGCCGCCGCGCAGGCGGGCGAACAGGCCCGAGTCGAGGGCGACCACGACGGTGGCGGGGGCGTCGAGGGTCTCGACGAGATTGGCCCGGCCGCCGTCGACCGCGATGTGGAGTTGCCGCGTCACCGGACCGATCACATCGATCGTGAGGCGGGAGCCATCGGGCGCGCCCGCGCCCTTGACCGCGGCCCGCCCCAGTGCGGGCAGCAATTCCTCGAACGCCTGCGCGCCGCGAGTGCCGCCCTCGTCGACGGAAACGCCCAGCGCGTCGGCGATATCGTGCTCGTGCATCCAGCAGTCGAAGACGCGGATGCGCATGAACCGGCCGTACGGGGCCATCCCGACCGGGGTCGGGACCAGTTCCGCCCATGCCTCCGGTGTGATCTGCTCGAGCGCCTTCAACCGGCGGCCGGTCACCTCCAGGAACCGTTCCAGCAGTTGGGAACCGGTCAGTGGCCGCAGCGCGGCGATCCACTTCTCGTTCAGCGCGCCGATCTCGTTGCGAATGTGCGCGCCGGAGACCTCGACATCGGGGGTCGGCTCGCCCAGCAGCAGCGATTCGGTGCCGATCACATGGGCGACCACATCGAACACCGTCCAGCCCGGCAGCGGCGAGGCGGTGCGCCAAGCGTTTTCGTCCAGGCCGTCCACCAGGCGGGTAATCGCGTCCCATTGATCGGACAACAGGGCCGTGATCTCGGCGCGGTCGGGCACCGTGTCGGTCATGCGGTGGTCTCCCTTTCTTCGTCGGCGAGCCGGTCCAGGCCGGATCGCAGTGCGGCGGCGGTGGCATCGGCGTCGTGCGGGCGGCGCAGCACGAAACCCTTGGCGAAACGCAGAATGTCGCCCTGGTGGCGCGGAATCACGTGCAGGTGCACGTGATGAACGGTCTGGAAGGCGGCCTTGCCGTCATTGATCAGCAGGTTCGCGCCGTCGGCGGCGAGTCCGGCGCGGCGCATGGATTTGGCCAGGCGATGCCCGAAGGAGAACAGTTGCGCGCCCATCGCCGGATCGAGTTCGTCCAGATCGGTGGCGTGCCGTTTGGGGATTACGAGGGTGTGCCCGCGGGTGATGGGCCGGATATCGAGGAACGCCAGCAGGGCGTCGTCCTCGTAGATCTTGGTCGCGGGTGCGTCGCCCGCGACGATCCGGCAGAAAATGCAGCCACTCACCGTGCAGACATTACGGCGTACAAGTGATCTGCGACACCCCCTACCCGACCCCGACACACGCCCAGCTGGACGCATACCTAACGGTGCGTAGCTACCCCCGATTGTTGGTACTTGTCCACTACGGCACCCCGGCCGAGCATGGAGTTGTCCGGTTTTCTCGCCACACCAAGTGATGGGCATCTCCGCTACGCTCACCGCGAACCAGGTACAGTTGCGAGAATTCTCACGAACTTACTGCAGAGTAAGTTCGGCCCACCGTTGGACCGGTGATTCGGCCCATACCGACAGGGTGGCCTGGGCTCACCACGAGAAGGAAGTTTGACAAGTGGACACAACGCAGAGCGCACAGACCGCTGCGCCCCGCGGTGCGCGTGTCGGAGTGGTTCGGGAGACGAACCCGGACGAACGACGCGTCGCATTGGTGCCGAAGATCATTCCGGCCCTGTTGAAGCAGGGCGTGGAAGTGATCGTCGAGGCCGGTGCCGGTCTGGGCGCATTGATTCCCGACGAGGCGTACACCGAAGCCGGTGCCACGCTGGGTGATCCGTACGCCGCCGATGTGGTCGTCAAGGTCGCTCCCCCGAACGACGCCGAGATCGCCAAGCTGCACTCCGGTCAGACGCTGATCGGGTTCCTCGCGCCCCGCAACGCCGACACCAAGATCGGCGCTCTGAAGGCCGCGGGCGTGCAAGCCTTTGCGGTGGAAGCGATTCCGCGTATCTCCCGCGCCCAGGTCATGGACGCGCTGTCGTCGCAGGCGAATGTCGCCGGTTACAAGGCCGTGCTGCTCGCCGCTTCCGAATCCACCCGATTCTTCCCCATGCTCACCACCGCCGCCGGAACCGTGAAGCCCGCCACCGTGCTGGTCCTCGGCGTCGGTGTGGCGGGGCTGCAGTCGCTGGCCACCGCCAAGCGGCTCGGTGGGCGTACCACCGGTTACGACGTCCGCCCGGAGGTCGCCGACCAGGTGCGTTCCGTCGGCGCGCAGTGGCTCGACCTCGGCATCGACGCCGCCGGTGAGGGCGGCTACGCCCGCGAGCTCACCGAAGACGAACGCGCACAACAGCAGCAGGCCCTCGAGAACGCCATCAAGGGCTTCGACGTGGTCATCACCACCGCCCTGGTGCCGGGTCGCCCGGCTCCGCGCCTGGTCACGGCCGCCGCTGTCGAGGGCATGAAGCCCGGCAGCGTGATCGTGGACATGGCCGGTGAGACCGGCGGTAACTGCGAGTTGACCGAACCCGGGAAAACCGTTGTGCGCCATGGCGTCACCATCGCCTCGCCGCTGAACCTGCCGGCCACCATGCCGGAGCATGCCAGCGAGCTGTACTCCAAGAACGTCGCCGCACTGCTCGAGCTCATGCTGAAAGACGGTGCGCTCGCACCCGATTTCACCGATCAGGTGCTGGCGGATTCCTGCGTGACACGTGAGGTGGAAGCCTGATGTACACCCAACTGCTGGCGAATATCGCGATCCTGGTGCTGTCCGGGTTCGTCGGCTTCGCCGTCATCTCCAAGGTCCCCAATACCCTGCACACGCCATTGATGTCGGGCACCAACGCCATTCACGGCATCGTGGTGCTCGGCGCGCTGGTGGTGTTCGGCAAGGTCCAGCACCCGTCGGTGCTGATGCAGATCATCCTGTTCGTCGCCGTCGTGTTCGGAACCCTGAACGTCATCGGCGGTTTCGTGGTGACCGACCGGATGCTGGGCATGTTCAAGGCCAAGAAGCCTGCTGCGAGCGAGAAGGCGGGCAAGTAAGCCATGGACAATCTGGTCAATATTCTCTACATCGTCGCGTTCGCGCTGTTCATCTACGGTCTGATGGGGCTCACCGGTCCCAAGACCGCGGTGCGCGGCAACCTGATCGCCGCGGTCGGCATGGTCATCGCGGTCATCGCGACGTTCATCTCCATCCGTGACACCAGCAACTGGATCATCATCGTCGCGGGCCTGGTCGTCGGTGTGCTGCTGGGCGTTCCGCCCGCGCGCTTCACCAAGATGACCGCCATGCCGCAGCTCGTCGCCGCGTTCAACGGTGTCGGCGGTGGCACGGTCGCGCTCATCGCGTGGGCCGAATTCCTCGATACCAAGGGCTTTTCCAAGGTGCACGAGTCGCCCTCGGTGCACATCGTGATCGGCTCGCTGTTCGCGGCGATCATCGGCTCGGTCTCCTTCTGGGGCTCGATCATCGCCTTCGCGAAGCTGCAGGAACTGCTCTCGGGCCGCCCGATCAGCGTCGGCAAGCTGCAGCAGCCGCTCAACCTGCTGCTGCTCGCGGGCGCCATCGCGGCCGCGGTGGTGATCGGCATCGGGGCCACCGATACCGGTGTGCCGCAGTACTGGATGATCGCGCTGCTGGTGCTCGCGGGCATTCTCGGCCTGATGGTGGTGCTGCCGATCACCACCGCGGCCGCGATGGCGCCCGCGAGCAGCAGCAGGTTGAGC
>NZ_JBSGBY010000586.1:0-5223 GCF_053601505.1 Nocardia sp. NPDC004722 | reverse complement strand
GCTGAATCTCGACGCCGCGTTCATGCACCTGGACCTGGGCGACAAGCACGGCAATGCCGCCTACACCGGCATCGACCCGTACATGGACGACCTGTACGCGTTGGCCGCCGAGAGGCGCTACCTGTCGGTGGACCGCCTGGTCGAGACCGATGAACTGGTGAAAGCCGTTCCGTTGCAGTCGATGATCCTCAACCGCCTGATGGTCGACGGTGTGGTCGAGGCCCCCGGCGGCGCGCACTTCACCTTCTCGGGCAGCTACGGCCGCGACGAGAAGTTCCAGCGCCACTACGTCGAGGCCGCCAAGACCCCCGAGTCGTGGGCCGAGTTCAAGGCCCGCTACCTGGACGTGTCCGAGGCCGAATACCAGGATGCCGTCAAGGCTTTCGCCGAGGAGCAGAAGTAATGAGCGACACCACCACCATTACTCGTGCGGAGATCTGCGTCGTCGCGTCCGCCGAGATCTTCCGCGGCGCGGGCGAGATCGTGGCCTCCCCGATGTCCACCATCACCACCATCGGCGCTCGGCTGGCCCGACTCACCTTCGAGCCCGATCTCGTGCTCTCCGACGGTGAGGCCCGGCTGTTCGCCGAGGTCCCGCCGATCGGCGGCCAAGCCCCCCTCGAGGGCTGGTTCCCGTTCTCCAAGGTCTTCGACGTGGTGCAGTCCGGTCGCCGCCACGTGGTCATGGGCGCCAACCAGATCGACCGCTTCGGCAACCAGAACCTCTCGGCGTTCGGCCCGCTGCAGCAGCCGACCCGGCAGATGTTCGGTGTGCGCGGCGCGCCGGGCAACACCATCAACCACGCCACCAGCTACTTCGTGCCCAAGCACAACAAGCGGGTGTTCGTGGATCAGGTCGACATCGTCTCCGGAATCGGTTACGACAAGATCGATTCCGAGAATCCGGCCTACCGGTTCCACCACCTGCACCGGGTGGTGTCGAACCTGGGCGTGTTCGACTTCAACGGTCCCGACCACACCCTGCGCGCGCTGTCGCTGCACCCGGGCGTGAGCGCCGACGAGGTCGCCGAGAACACCTCCTTCGAGATCGCCGGGCTGGCCGAGGCGGGCGAGACCCGGCTGCCGACCGAGGAAGAGCTCACCATCATCCGGACCGTGCTGGACCCCAAGGGTTTCCGCGAGAAGGAAGTGACGGCATGACCGCCCAGCGGCTCAAGACTCCGCTGACCGAACTGGTCGGCATCGAGCACCCGATCGTGCAGACCGGCATGGGCTGGGTCGCCGGACCCGGCCTGGTCGCGGCCACCGCCAACGCGGGCGGCCTCGGCATCCTGGCCTCGGCGACGATGTCCTTCGAGGAGCTCGAGCAGGCCATCGCCAAGACCAAGGCGAAGACCGACAAGCCCTTCGGCGTCAATATTCGCGCCGATGGCTCGGATGCCGCCGACCGCTGCGAGCTCATGATCCGCGAGGGCGTGAAGGTGGCGTCCTTCGCGCTGGCTCCCAAGAAGGAGCTCATCGCGCGGCTCAAGGACAACGGGGTGGTGGTCGTGCCGTCCATCGGCGCGGCCAAGCACGCCGTCAAGGTCGCGTCCTGGGGCGCCGACGCGGTGATCGTGCAGGGTGGCGAGGGCGGTGGCCACACCGGTTCGGTCGCAACGACTCTGCTGCTTCCGTCGGTGCTCGATGCCGTCGACATCCCGGTCGTGGCCGGTGGCGGCTTCTTCGACGGCCGCGGTCTGGCCGCCGCGCTCTCCTACGGCGCGGCCGGTGTCGCCATGGGCACCCGCTTCCTGCTCACCCAGGATTCGGCGGTGCCGGATTCGGTGAAGCAGGAGTACCTCAAGCGCGGGCTCATGGACACCGTCGTCTCCAAGAAGGTCGACGGCATGCCGCACCGCGTGCTCAACACCGAGCTGGTCGACAAGCTCGAGCATTCCAGCGGCGTGCGCGGCCTGACCGCCGCCATGTCGAATGCCTTCAAGTTCAAGGCGATGACCGGCATGAAGTGGTCGACCATCGTCAAGGACGGCCTGGCCATGCGCAAGCACAAGGACCTCACCTGGTCCCAGGTCATCATGGCCGCCAACACCCCGATGCTGCTGAAAGCCGGTCTGGTGGAAGGCAATACCCACGCGGGCGTCCTCGCCTCCGGCCAGGTCGCAGGCATCATCGACGACCTCCCCACCGTCCAGGACCTGATCGACCGCATCATCACCGAAGCCGTCGACCGCATCGACAGCCTCAACACCTACCGCGTCACCACCCCCGCCTGACGCACCCCCGAAACGTGCGCGGCCACCACAGCCCGACCGCGCACCCCCGGATCCGCACACCATCGGATCCACGCGCGCCCCTCCGGGCGCACCGAGCCGCCCCCGGAACCTCTCGCCCGGGGGCGGCTTCGCGCATTCCGGGGCTACTTCTTGCGGATGCCGGACACCAGGGCGAAGAGGGTGTCGAGGATCGGGGTGGGGGTGAACGACGTGGCTACAACCTGGATCTTTCCGGCCAGGCCGGGGATGTAGCGGGCGTGGGGGCGCTTGGCGGTGAGGGACTTTTCGACCTCTTTGACCACGGATTCGACCGGGGCGGCGATCTTGGGGACCTGTTGGGACATTTTGCGGAGGCCGGCGAGGTGGGTGCTGTAGAGGTCGCGTTGGGCTTCGGTGAGGTGGGCGGTGGTGGTGTCGACCATGTCTGTCGCGCCGAACCAGAGGTCGGTGGCGATGGGGCCGGGTTCGATGAGGGTGGTGTGGATTCCCCAGGGGCGCAGTTCTACTCGGAGGGCGTCTACCAGGCCCTCGAGGGCGAACTTGGAGGAGTTGTAGGCGCCGGTGCCGGGGGTGGAGATGCGGCCGGAGAGGGAGGAGATGAAGACGACTCGGCCCTTGGTGGCGCGCAGGCGCGGGAGGACGGCCTGGGTGACGGCGAGGGCGCCGAAGACGTTGACCTCGAACTGGTTTCGGAGGGTGTCGAGGTCGAGGAGTTCGACCGGGCCGTCGGCGACGATGCCCGCGTTGTTGACCACGGCGGTGAGGTCGGCGGGGAGGGTTTCGTCGAGGGCGGCGATGTGGTCGGGATTGGTGACGTCGAGGACGATCGGGGTGATGCGGGGGTTGCCGGCGGCCAGTTCCTCGCCGTCGGAGAGCTTGCGCACCCCGGCGTAGACCTGCCAGCCGTTCTCGGCCAGCCGCAGGCAGATGGCCTTTCCGATGCCGCGCGCCGCGCCGGTAACCAACACAGAGTTCATGGCGGTCAGCCTAATTCGGACGAGCCGGGCGTGACACGGGGTAATGGGATGCCGTTCCCGCGCGGGGGTGCCACCATGTGGCGATGGGGAATGTCCTTTTTGCCGGAGACCTGCACGGGAACACCGCGCACGCGCTCACCGTGGTGCGGACCGCGGTGCGTGAAGGGTGCTCCCGGGTATTCGTGGTGGGGGACTTCGGGGCGTGGGAGCACATGGCCTCGGGGCGGCGGTATTTCGACGTGATCGGCAAGACGGCCAAGCGGGCCGGAGTCATCGTGTACTTCCTGGACGGGAATCACGACAAGAGCTCCCTGCTGCACGAGCTGTACGACGACAACCTCGATGACGAGGGATTTCTGGTGTGCCGCAAGCATCTGCGGTACGCGCCCCGGGGACACCGCTGGACCTGGGAGGGCACCACCTTCGCGGCCTTCGGCGGTGCCCGGTCCACCGACAAGGGCTGGCGGTTGACGCGGGAGGCGAAGAAGGCCGAACTGGTGGCGCAGCGGCGGCGCTACGGCTCCTCGAAGATCCCGGAAACCGCGGGCACACTGTGGTTCCCGGAGGAGGAGATGACCGACGACGAACTGACGGCCCTGTTGGACGCCGACAGCTCGCCGGTCGACATTCTGCTCACCCACGACAAACCGCGCGCCTCGCGACCGAAGTGGAACCGCAAGGACAAGCCGGAGTGCTATCCCAACCAGGACCGCATCCAGCGGGTCGTGGAGACGCTGCGGCCCAGCCTGCTGTTCCACGGCCACCTGCACGTGCGCTACACCGACACCATCGCCTCGGGCGACGGGCAGTGGACCCGGGTCGAGGGCCTGGCCTGCGATCCGGAAGCCTCGCAGTACCTGGAGTACGCGAGCGAACACTCCTGGTACGTGCTGCAACTGCCCTACGCACAGCAGGCGGAGGACACCGACGAGACCGAACCCAGTTCGCTACCCGCGTGATTCGTCTCCGCGTGATTCGTCATAGGACGAGGTGCCCTCGTCCAGCAGCGGCTCCTCCGCCTTGAAATGCGCGGGCGCGAAGAACCGCAGCACGTGATAACCGGTGATGACGACGACCGTGCCCAGGGCGATGCCGCTGAGGGTGAAGGTGTCGGTGAACTTCATGCTCACATTGCCGATGCCGATGATCAGGCCCGCGGCCGCGGGCACCAGGTTCAGCGGATTGCGCAGATCGACCTTGGCATTGGTCCAGATCTGCGCGCCCAGCAGGCCGATCATGCCGTAGAGGATGACGGTGATGCCGCCCAGCACCCCGCCCGGAATGGCCGCCACGATCGCGCCGAACTTCGGGCACAGGCCGAACAGCAGCGCGAAAAAGGCGGCGGCCCAATAGGCGGCGGTGGAGTAGACGCGGGTGGCGGCCATGACGCCGATGTTCTCGGAGTAGGTGGTGTTGGGCGGGCCGCCGACCGCGGTGGACAGCATGGACGCCGCACCGTCCGCGGCGATGGCCGTGCCCAGCTTGCCGTCCAGATCGCCGCCGGTCATCTCGCCCACGGCCTTCACGTGCCCGGCGTTCTCCGCGACCAGCGCGATCACCACCGGCAGGGCCACCAGCACCGCCGACCACTGGAACGACGGCGCGTGGAAGGTGGGCAGGCCGATCCAATCCGCCTTCGCCACCCCCGACAGATCCAGTCGCCAATGGTCGACGACCTTGCCGCTGCCGTCCGCCGAGTGGATCTTGCCGAACACCCGATCCAGCACCCACGACAGCCCGTACCCGAACACCAGACCCAGGAAAATGGCGATGCGCGAGAAGAATCCGCGCAATCCGACCACCGCGAGTCCGGTGAACAGCATGACCAGCAGCGCTGTCCACTGATCCTGCGGCCAGTAGGTCGAGGCGGTGACGGGGGCCAGGTTGAACCCGATCAGCATGACCACCGCGCCGGTCACCACCGGCGGCATGGCGGCGTGAATGAAGAAACTCCTTGCCGCCGAAGGACTTCCGATCGGCATCCAGGTGGTGTTGCGCCCCGGCGTGGC
>NZ_JBSGBY010000585.1:0-5279 GCF_053601505.1 Nocardia sp. NPDC004722 | reverse complement strand
ACAGCCTGCCACCGGCGATGAGCACCCGCAGGTGCGTATCGGGCTTCCTAGCGTCGAATCCACCAGCGAGACCTAGGAGTTCACATGCGTATCGGAATCATCGGAGCCGGATCGATGGCCCGGGCACTGGGCGGCGGCTGGGCCGCGGCCGGGCACGACATCGCGGTCGGGGCACGCACACCGGCCCGCGCACGGGAGGCGGCGACGGCCATCGGGCACGGTGCGCGCGCCGCGAGCATCGAGGAAGCGGCCGGATTCGGGGAGGTGACAGTGCTGGCCGTGCCGGTCGAAGCGATCACGCCGGTACTGCGGGCGGGCGACTTCACCGGCCGCACCTTGATCGACTGCACCAATGCCTTCGCGCCGGACACCGGTGGTTTCGGCCTCTCGGAACCCGCTGTCGCCGAACGGATCGCGGCGACCACGCCCGGGGCGCGAGTGGTGAAGGCGTTCAATCTGCTCGCGGCCGAGGTGTGGGCGGGCCCGCATCGCGAGTTCGAGGGCAGGCCGTTGACGGTTCCGCTGTGCGGCGATGACGCGGACGCGGTCGCGACGGTGACCGCGCTGGCGGGGGATCTGAAGCTGCACGCCATTCATGCGGGCGGGCTGAGCCGCGCCCGGTACCTCGAGGCCACCTCGGCTTTCGTTGTCGGCCTCTGGTTCTCGGGACAGGACGCGCGAGCCCTGTTCCCGCCGTTGGAGTCCGCTTTCGCGGTGCCCGATGACGAGGAGGGGTTGCCGGTCAACGAAGAGTGAGTGTACAGTCACTCACATGAACCGACGCGGCATCGCACTCTCCACCTCGGACGTTCGGCGCGAAGCCGTGCTGGACGCGGCCATCACCGAGTTCGCCAAGACCGGCTTCCACGGAACCCCGATCAATACCGTCGCCGTGACGGCCGGGATCTCGCCCGCGTACGTGTTCAAGCTGTTCCCCAGCAAGGTGGAGTTGTTCGTCGCCGCGCTGGACCGGTGTTTCGAGCGGGTCGAGGGGGCGTTGTCCGCCGGGGCCGCCCGGGTGCCGGGCGGCGATCCGGAGCAGGTGCTGCACGAAATGGGCGGGGCCTACGCCGAGTTGATCGCGGACAAGTCCCTGCTCATGCTGCAGGTGCACGCCCTCTCGGCGGCCGACGTGCCCGATATCGCCGAGGCCGTGCGCCGCGGCCTGCGGCGGGTCACCGAGTTCGCCGAGTCCCGTTCCAAGGGAAGCGGTGAACAGGTGCAGCACTTCATGGCCTACGGCCAGTTGTGCCATCTGATCACCACCCTCGGGCTGGATGCGAGCGAGGGCCCGTGGGCCGCCACCCTGACCGCCGGAATCCGTCACTTCAACTGATCTTCCGCGCCCTCCGACGAGGGCGCTTTCTTTCGACCGTCGAGTGATTGACCAGTCACTCATCCAGAAGGGAAAGTCCGATGTCGAACATCACCGCCACCGAGGTCGTTCTGCCGGGCCGCGTCGAGCCGGAGGGCCTTGCCGTCGTCGATCGCGAACTGCCGCCGCCCGCAGCCGGGGAGGCGCTCGTCCGCATGGAGGCGACGGGTGTGTCCTTCGCCGAACAGCAGATGCGGCGCGGGAAGTACTACGACCAGCCCGCGTTCCCGTTCGTGCCCGGCTACGACGTGGTCGGCACGGTGATCGCCGTCGGGGCCGGGGTGGATCCGGCGCTGATCGGCCGCCGGGTCGCGGCGCTGACCAAGATCGGCGGCTGGAGCAGTCACCTCACCGTGCAGGCGGGCGATCTGGTGCCGGTGCCGGACGGGCTGGCGGCGGACGCGGCCGAGACCTTCGTCGTCAATGGCATCACCGCCTGGCAGATGCTGCACCGGAGCGCGAAAGTCCGTGCCGGGCAGACCATTCTGGTGCACGGCGCGAACGGCGGCGTCGGCTCGACGCTGGTGCAGCTGGCGCGGGCGGCCGGGATACGGGTGATCGGGACGGCGTCTGCGCGCAATGCGGACGCGGTGGCGGCGCTCGGCGCGGAGCCGGTCGACTATCGCGGGGATGTCGTGGCCCAGGTGCGGGCGCTCGCGCCGGGCGGAGTGGACGCGGTCTTCGATCATGTGGGCGGTCCGGGCATCGTGGACTCGTTCGGGCTGCTCGCGCCCGGCGGCACCCTGGTCTCCTACGGCACCGCGGCCACCAAGAACGAGGAGGGCGATTCCCGGCTGCCGGTGCTGAAGCTGTTCGCCCGGCTGCTGTGGTGGAATGCGCTGCCCAACAAGCGGAATGCGTCGTTCTACAACATCTGGGCCGGACGCCGTCGGCTGAGCCGGTTCCGTTCGCGGATCGCCGAGGATCTGGGCGCGGTGCTCGAGCTGGCCGAGCGTGGCGCGCTGCACCCGCAGATCGCGGCCCGAATCCCGTTGCGGGAGGCCGCCCGTGCGCTGACCCTCGCCGAATCTGGCACGGTCACCGGCAAAGTCGTCCTGGTCGGCGACTCCGAGGCATGAAAAGCCTTGGCCCAAAACAAAACCCCGGGTGTGCACGCCGTTGTGCACACCCGGGGCTTCAATCCCGGAGGGACGGATTCACCAGCCGGTGTTACCGCGGACCGGGATGTTCACGAAGCTCGGTCGATCCGGATCGAGCTGCAGGTGTTCGGGCTTCAGGCCGGTGTCGATGAGCATCGGCAGGATGGGCAGGCCCTTGGGGAAGTTGCCCGCGAAAACGTCCACGCGCAGACGGTGTCCCGGCTGCAGGACGGCCTGGGTGCCACCGAGGGCGATGTCCAGGGTGGTGGCCTCACCGGGCACGGTCTCCTGACGCTTGTCCAGCGAGGTGAAGGCGCGCGGGTCGGTGTAGTCGCCGTTGGCCGAGCGGGTGCTGCGGTCCTCGTCGACCTGACGCAGCGAGGCCATCAGCGAGCCGGAGCTGAGCACGGTGGAGGTGCCGTCGGGGGCGACATCGTTGACGGTGACGGTCCAGTAGCCGTCGACGGCGTCCTGAACGGTGTTGAGCCGCACCGCGATCGGGCCCGAGATGGTGGTGGCGTCGGCGACCGGCGCGCTGGTGAAGGTGAGCGCGTTGGTCTCGGCGATGCGGGAGTCCTTGGCGCAGGCGTCGACCAGGTTCAGGATGCCCGCGGTGGCCTGGGCGGCGTCATTGGAGCAGACCGTGGACAGGCCGGGCGCGATGGTGAGCCGATCGGTGTCGCCGTTGGCGTCGCCGGTGAGCGAGCCGTCGTAGACGCTGCCCGCGGTGCCGGAGCGCTGCGCGGACAGGTACATGCGGCGGTAGTCCGCGGCCTCGGAAGCCGGTGCGGTGGGCCCGAATCCGCCCTGGGTGTTCCAGCCGCCGCCCTGCGTCTTGAGGGTCACGGGGCCGTACTGGTCGATGCCGTTGTCGATGCCCTTGAGCCACTTGTCGAACCAGGCGCGCTGCAGCACGTCCAGGCGCGGCGGAGCGCCCACGCGGTTCACGTCCGCGCCGGAGGTGACATGGTAGGTGTTGCCCATGAGCAGCTGCTTCTGCCCGGGCGGCAGCGGAATCTGGTTGTAGATCTTGGATTCCGAGTAGGTGAACAGGTCGTGCCAGCCGCCGGTCACGAAGGTCGGGACCTGGATCTTGCTCGGATCGCCCAGCCATTCACCGCGTTCCTGGGTGAGGCCGTTGAGCATGTCCTTCACACGCGGGTCGAGGCTGTCCATGTTGGTGCTGGTGTACGCCGACATGAGCACGTCGAGGTAGCCGAAGGGATCGTTGGCGCGATCCTGCAGCCACTTGAAATCGAAGGTGCCCGCGGCGATCGAGGCCAGGTCCGGCACCCACTTGAGGCCGTTGATGGCGCCGAGCCACAGCGGGATGAAGTTGAAGCCGAAGCCGCCGCCGGGCGCGAGCACGTCGTCGATGAGGTCGCTGCCGGGCACGATCGGGAAGATGGCCTTGAGGGCGGGCGGCTGCTTCTCGGCGGCCTGCACCTGGTTGATGGCCGAGTAGGACAGGCCGTTCATGCCGATGCGGCCGTTGCTGAAGCCCTGCTTGGACGCCCAGTCGATGACCTCGACGGTGTCCTGCTGCTCGCGGCCGCGCAGCATGTCCCATTCGCCCTGCGAGAAGCCGGTGCCGCGCACGTCCACGACGACCTGCGTGTACCCGGACTTGATGAGCTGGCGGTCGACGGAGAAGTTGCGGAGTTCGCCGTTGCCCGCCGCGTTGAGCAGTTCACCGAAGCCGGTGAGCGGGGTGCCGTCGAGGCGGATATTGCGGAAGACGTTGAGCAGCGCGTCGGACAGGCCCGGGATGGAGAAGGCGCTGTCGGCGACGTTCGACACCAGCTTGGTGTAGGGCGTCAGGTTGACGATGGTCGGCGTCGGGGTGTCGATGCGACGGCCCGCGGCGTCGGCCGGGTGGTAGACGTTCGCCTTGAGGACGGTGCCGTCACTCATGGTGATCGGGACGTCCCAGTCGATGGAGACGTTCGGATACTGCTGTGCCCCATCCTCGGTGGCGGTCCACGCGGCGCCGGCGGCACCGCCGTCGGGCCCGGTCGGGGTGTCGGCATCGGCGGTGATGCCGGTCATCGGAAGGAGCAGAGCGGCCGCGGTGGCTAACACCGTGGCCTGTAGCGCGTGCCTCATCGAACGTGATCTACCTCTCGCAAATGGTCGAACGTTCAGCAGCATATCTACTCGAAAGTAAGTTGCAAACCCTAGGTAACAGTTACCTATTTAAACGGGCAACGTCTCGGCAAATTCGACTGCGGCAGTTCGAAATACCCTACGGTCACGTAGTGAGATGCATATCACAATGGAATGCGCAGAAAATAATGCCCTGCCCAATCTCATTGGGCAGGGCATCAATTCGAGGGTTTCAGGGCGAAGCCCTGAGATCCGCGAGAGTTGTTATTTCCCGCCCTGATTGGCGACGGCGGCGGCACCGGCCGCGGCGGCCTCCGGGTCGAGGTAGACGCCCGGGCCCAGCGGGCGCAGGTTCTCGTCCAGCTCGTACTTCAGCGGGATGCCGGTGGGGATGTTCAGCTCGGCGATGTCCTCGTCGGAGATGTTCTCCAGGTGCTTCACCAGCGCGCGCAGCGAATTGCCGTGCGCGGCAACGAGAACGGTCTTACCGGCGCGCACATCGGTGGCGATGGTGTCCTCCCAGTACGGGACCATGCGGGCGACGACGTCCTTGAGGCATTCGGTCGCCGGTACCTCGATGCCCGCGTAGCGCGGGTCGCCGTCCTGCGAGTACTCGCTGTCCGCGGCGATCGGCGGCGGCGGGGTGTCGTAGCTGCGACGCCACAGCATGAACTGGTCGTTGCCGTACTGCTCCTTGG
>NZ_JBSGBY010000584.1:0-5293 GCF_053601505.1 Nocardia sp. NPDC004722 | reverse complement strand
GCGGCAGACGGTGAAATCCATCTCCTACGAGTCGCTGGCCTACCTGCCGACCTATTCGGAGTGGCTGCGCAAACAGGACTGGACCGACGCCTACGCGCGGCACAAGAAGAACCTGCAACTGATCGGCCTGGGCGATGAGCGCCGCTGGATCCTCAAGAACCCCAGCCACCTGTTCGCCCTCGACTCGCTCATGCAGGTCTACCCGGACGCGCTGATCATCCAGACCCACCGTGACCCGGTCACCATCGTCGGCTCCTCGTGCAGCCTGTCGGAGGCGACCACGCAGGGCTGGTCCACCACCTTCGTCGGCGACAAGATCGGCTCCACGCAGCTCGAGTTGTGGTCGCGCGGCCTGCGCGAATTCAACACGGCCCGTGCGCGATACAACCCGGACCAGTTCCTCGACATCGAGTTCGACGAACTGCGCGCCGACCCCTTCGCCACCGTCGAGAAGATCTACTCCACCTTCGGCCTCGACTACACCGACGCCGCCCGCTCGGCCATGACCACCCTCGACGAGGAGAGCAAGTCCGGCGACCGCAAACCGGCCCACCGCTACTCCCTCGCCGACTACGGCCTCACCGAGGACCAGGTCCGAGCCGAATTCCAGCTCTGACCAACCCCTGTCCGACGACCGGTCGCGCCTCGGGCGTGACCGGTCGTTGTCGTCTGTGCCGCAGGATGATCTAGGTTCGAGGGATGACGGTCGATGCGGACGCGGGTGGGGACCAGCACGGTGGTGGGACTGCCGGTCGGGTGCGGGCGGCTGTGGCCAAGGCGTTGGAGTCTTTCGGTCGTCGGGCCGTCGACCTGGACGGACGCAAGGCGGCCGCGGTCCTGATCGCGATCGCCGATCGCAAGGGGGAACTGGGGATCTGGCTGACCGAGCGTTCGGCCGACCTGCGGGCGCACGCGGGGCAGTTCGCGTTGCCGGGCGGGCGGTTGGATCCGGGTGAGGACGCGCAGACGGCGGCATTGCGGGAGTTGCACGAGGAATTGGGGATCGAGCTGCCCCGGACGGCGGTACTCGGGCTGCTCGACGACTACCCGACTCGGTCCGGGTATGTGATGACACCGGTGGTGGCCTGGGCCGGGATCGAGCCGGTTCTCAAACCCAATCCCGCCGAAGTGGCTGTGGTGCACTGGATTCCGCTCGCCGAACTCGATGTCGAGCCGAAGTTCTCCCCGGTCCCCGGGTCCGATCGGCCCGCCATCAAGCTCCCGATGCTCGGTGGCCACCTGCATGCCCCCACCGCCGCGATCCTTTACCAGTTCCGAGAAGTGGTCCTGCACGGCCGCCCCACCCGCGTCGACGAGCTGGATCAGCCCCGCTTCGCCTGGGAGTGATGCTGGGGAATGGGGCGTCGGTGGTACTGACTGCATCTCTACCAGCGAAAATAGTCGTTTCCGAATGGAAATGAGGGTCCCCTAACGCCGCCTCGAATCTTCCAGCTATGGTTAGCATCACCTAACGCCGCACCTGGGCGTTTTGTTGGAAGAAGGACCTGAGATGAACGGACGCTCGAGCGGCATGCCCGTGCGTAAGACCCTGCTGCGCGTATCGGCGGTGGGTGCGGCATTGGTGATGGCGGCGGCGTGCAGCAGCACGAAGTCGAACAGCGACGACGTGAAGGCGCTCGACGGAAACCATTACGCCCAGGTCAATATCGCCTCCAACAAGGAGTCGGACAAGGCGCAGTTCACCGACAAGAACTTCATCAACGCCTGGGGCATCGCGGATCGCCCCAAGGGCGCGGGCGGGCACTTCTGGGTCGGCGCGGGCGGGTACTCCTTCCAGTTCGTCGGTGACGTCACCCAGTCGCCGGATGCCAAGTACCAGAAGATGTTCCAGGACCCGCTGAAGCTGGTCACCATTCCGGGCGCGGACTCGATTCCGGACGACGACGGCGACGACTCCGAGGGCAAGACCACCGGCGTCCTCTTCAACCCGGCCCCGATCACCTCCGACATCTTCGCGGTCAAGGATCAGCCGGTCAGCTACGACGGCAAGGACGAGAAGCTCACCGGCTCGGCGCGATTCATCTTCGCCACCGACTCCGGCAAGATCTCCGGCTGGACCGAGCAGGGCGCGGGTGGCGCGATCGTGCGCCACGACGGCCCGGCCGTCCTCGAATACGACGGCACCGCAGCCGGAATGAAGTTCAAGGGCCTGGCCCTGGACCCGTCCGGCACCAAGCTGCTGGCCGCCGACTTCGGCAAGGACCCGCAGGTCCGCACCTTCGACAAGGACTGGAAGCTGGTGCCCACCACCGGTTTCGCCAACCCCTTCGCCACCGGTGACGCCGTCGATCCGGCCGACGCCTCGAAGGGCAACAAGATCAAGGTCGGCGATCCCGCGCCGTTCAATGTCGCCACCATCGGCGACCGCGTCTTCGTCACCTACGCCGTCACCCAGTCCGAGGGCGGCGACCCGAACAAGCTCAAGGCGGGCGAGGAAGACAAGCTTGACAAGGGCCAGGAGAAGGACGCGGGCAACAAGGCCAAGAAGGGCCAGGTCGCCGAGTTCGACAAGAGCGGCAAGCTGGTTCGCACCCTCGACGCCGACGGCCGCCTCAACGCGCCGTGGGCCGTCACGCTCGCCCCGCAGAACTTCGGGCCGCTCTCGGGCAAGCTGCTGATCGGCAACTTCGGTGGTGCGGGGCACATCCTGGCGCTCGACGACCAGAGCGGCAAGTTCGTCGACTACCTGCGTGATGCCGACGGCAAGCCCGCCGAGATCGACGGGCTGTGGGGTCTGATGTTCGGCAATGGCGAGAGCCTCGGCGACGCCAACGCCCTGTACTTCACGGCCGGTCCGAACGATGAGAAGGAAGGGCTGTTCGGCAGCCTCCGCCTGAAGTAGGTCCTAGGCGAAACCCGCGGCCCCGAGCTGATTCCGGCTCGGGGCCGCGGCGTTTTCCGGCGGCGGTGAAGGATATATCTGTCCCCGGCCACGACTTCTGCGCCCCTCGCTGTGCGGTCCTCACCTAGGCTGGTGACTGAATTGTCCTTATTTGAGGTAAGGAGCTCGGCATGATCGCTGCGGTCGTCATCGATCTCGACGGGACTTTGATCGAGTCTCCGCGAGACACCGGCTATGCCCTCGACCAGGTACGGCAGGTCCGGGCGAAGGAAGGCGCGGCCGCGCTGGTGCGCGTGCTCGCGGACTATGTGCCGGTGGTGGTCGCCACCACCGCGCCCGCCCGCTACGTCGCGGCGCTGACCGATCAGCTGCCCGAGCTTTTCGACCCGATCTCCAGCATCGTCGTCGGCGACCCCGCCGACGGGCCCGCCGAACTGCTGGAGATCGCACTCGAATCACTGGGCATGGCACCGGGAAACGTGGTGGCCCTGCTCAATTCCGCCGACGGCCTCATGGACGCCCGCGCCCTCGGAATGCGGGCGATGGCACTGCCCGACCCGCGGCATCCGCTGCCGTGGCAGGTCACCGCGGCGGGCATTCCCCTCACCCCGACCCCGCACCATGCGGCGGTGTCGCTGCTGCGTCTCTTCCGGACCGAGGGCGTGATCCCGTTGCGCTGGAAGCTCATCCGGCAGCTGCTGCCGGTCTGATTCCGTCAGCCGACGGGCCGCCACCTGAAGGTCAGGGTGCTCGGTGCGGTCGGGCCGGTGTGGATGGTGCAGCGGGTGTCCGGGCTCTGGTGATACCAGCCTGGGAACTGGCCGCGCAGCGGGTCACGCGAGAACGGCCAGCGGCCACTGATTTCCAAGCGCAGTCGCTCGCCCGCGCGCAGGCGGGTGGCGTGCGGAAGCAGGGCGATATCGATCGAGATCGGTTCGCCGGGGGTCAACGGCTCGGGCTTGTGGTGGGTGTGGACCGGCTGCAGGGGAGTCGACAGGGCCGGGTCCAGGGTGCGGTGGGCCAGGCGCTGCCAGCCCTTGGTGACCACGTCGGCGTCGAAACCGTAGGAGCCCTCGAAGCAGATCTCGCGGCCGTCGCGGAATTTGCGCAGGACCGCGAAGAGATTCAGGTCCTCGGCGTCGGCGAGTTCCAGGCGCAGGCGCAGGGCGGCGGGGCCCAGGATGTCGAGATCGGCGGGCGCGGTCCAGGTCCAGGCCAGGCTGTGGCGGGTGCGGAAGGGGTGTTGTGCCGCGGTCGGATCCGGGGTGTCGGTGAGCAGTCCCTCGGCGCGCAGGTGCAGGGTGGCGGTCTCGGCGTCGGCGGGCGGCCACTCGTCGGAGTAGTGGATCTGGGCGGGTTCGCGGCCCTCCTCGTGGACGGCGATGCGGACGGCGGGGCGCTCGGCCCAGCCGTTGTCGGCGTCCCGTAAAACGTGGTCGAAGAAGCGAATTCGCTCCCTGGTGGCCTCCGGGCCGTAGTAGTGCGACCATTTCCCGTCGCGATGGGTGTAGAGCCATTTGCGCGCTGAACCGGCCCGCCGGAAGGCTTCGAAACTGCCGCGACTGTGCAGGCTGTGATCGGAGAAGGACGCGCACACCAGCATCGGCACGGTGATCCGTTCGAGCGCGGGGGTGCGTTCGGCGTACCAGTCGTCGCGGTCGGGGCGGTGCAGGATCTCGGCGCGGATATTGTCGGAGACCCGGGCCGCGCGGGCCGTCGCCCTACTCCAGAACACGCTGAAGCCGTCCTCGCGGACGCCGCCGGGGTAGGCGAAATCGCGGTAGAAGTCGCTGAAGCCCTCCCACACGCACAGCGCGGCCAGGTGCGGCGGGCGCAGCGCGGCCACGCGGTACTGGCTCAGGGCCAGGTAGGAGACGCCGTCCAGGCCCACCCGCCCGGTCGACCAGGGTTGTGCCGCAACCCATTCGATGAGGTCGTAGTAGTCCTGGGCTTCCTGCTCGGTGAACAGCGAGCCGATGCCCGCGCTGGTGCCGCCGCCGCGCAGGTCGGCATTGACCACCACATAGCCGTGCTCGGTCCACACCTGCGGATCCGGGGCTTCCCAGCTGGTCAGGTCGCTGAAGCGGACGCGGCCGGGCTGCGGCATCAGCCGGTACTGGCCCGCGACGCCGCGACCGCGCCTGCCGCGCACCGGCATCCGGTCCTTGCCGTAGGGGTGCGCGGACATGATCACCGGGTGCGGGCCGGGCGTATCGGGGTGAAAGACGTTGATACGCAATACGGTTCCGTCGCGTATGGGTACGGGCACGTCGTAGTCGGCCCGGACTTCGGGCGCGGGGACGATGTCGACGCCCGGCCGCACCAGATTGGCGAGACGGCGACCGGCGCGGCGCATCGCCTCCGGCCGTCGGATTCGCGCGTTGCCCATCGGTTCTGCCTTCCACTCGTCGGGTGTTCGCTGCTCACGGT
>NZ_JBSGBY010000583.1:0-5310 GCF_053601505.1 Nocardia sp. NPDC004722 | reverse complement strand
GGCCCCGGCGAGCGCGCCGGAGCCGGAGCAGGCCCCGGCCAACCACTCGCCGCTGGCCGAATTCGACGAATCGGTGCTCGCCGACGGCGCGGCGTTATACGCCGAACTCGCCTTGCGGCGACTTACTCACGGCCCGAACGGGTTTCACCGGCAATGAGCTCGACCAGCTGCCGCGCGAAAGCGTCAGCGTCGGTGCGCATTCCATTGTGAGCGCCCGGGAACTCGTTGACGGCCACGCCGATTCGCCGGGCGATCTCCACCGCGGGCCGATAGGGCAGCGCACCCCGGGTCTCGCGCCCGACGGCCAGGGTCAGTCGATCGGCATTCTCGCGCAGGGCCTCGTAATCGGGGATGTACGAGGTGAATTCGCGTAGCTCGTGCTCGAGCATGAGCGGGCCGTTCGCGGCCAGCCGCTCCCACATCGCCGCCGCCCGCGGCGACAGCTCGCTCGGCGCGGGCGCGGGCTTCATCGCCGGGCCGATGCCCGCCAGGAATCGCGCCGACGCCGCCGCGACGCCCTCGGTCAGGAACAGGGTGTGCACCTCCTCGATCATGGCGAGCTGTGCGGCGGCATCGGGCAGCGCGGCGAAACACGGCGGCTCGTGGGCCACCAGGGTCGCGACCTTGTCCGGATGCCGCGCCAGCAGGTCGAGTCCGACGATGGCCCCCGCGCTGCCGCCCACGACATGCACGGGCTCGTCGGTGAGATGGTCGATCAGCCGCAGCGCGTCCTCGCTCTGCACCTGCACCCGCTGCGTGACCTGCGGGCCGTCGAGCGTGCTGCGCGAGTATCCGCGGGGATCCAGGGCCACCACCGTGAAGTGCTCGGCGAGCACCTCGGCCAGCGGGTCCACGGTCCCGGCGTCACCGCCGCCACCGGGCAGGAACACCAGAATCGGTCCCGCACCTCGGGTTTCGTAGTACAGCGTCGCACCGGGGACGCGCAGCGTATCGGACCTGATTTCCGTCGCCAGGGTCATCGAAGGCACCTTCCTATAGTCATTAGGTTCAAACCTAATATACATAGGAACCGGGTTGGGTGCTCAAGAGCCCGCGGCGGACGCGTCGGCGAGGGTGACGCGGGCGGCGAAGACCACGGTGTTGCCCCCTTTGCGTTTGGCCTGGTACATCGCCGCGTCCGAGGACCGCAGCAGGCTGGTCAGCAGGTACTCGCGTCCGCAGTCGCCGATGTGAGCCGAATTCAGCAGTGCGGCACCCACACTGGCGGTGAGGCGAACCGGGAGGTCCTCGATCGATGCGATGGCGCGGCGCACCGCCTCGGCGGCGGCCGCGCAGGTGGTCGGCGACAGCCTGCCGATGAGCGCGAACTCCTCGCCGCCGGTGCGGGCGATGAGGAATTCGCCCGCCACCGCACCGAGTTCGGCGGCCGTGCGCACCAGCGCGTCGTCGCCGACGCCGTGCCCGAAGGTGTCGTTCACCGCCTTGAACCGGTCGAGATCGACCGACAGCACACAGATGTCGCCGGAGCGGGCCGATCCCACGAACCCGGGCAGGTAGTAGTCGAGGCCACGGCGATTGAGCAGCCCGGTCAGCGGATCGGTGAGGGTGTCGACGCGCATCAGCCAGGTACAGAACTGCAAGGTCGGCAGGACCAGCACGGTCGCCGCCACCATGGTCAGCACGAGCGCGGCCGCCAGCCTGGTGTCCCCGCTCCCGCCGCCGTGCGCGACGCGTCCGGTCAGCGCCATGATCGAGGCCAGCGACCAGGCGGTGTGCACCGCAAGGGCTTTCGGGCTGTGGAACAGGCTGAGATAGGCGCCGGTCACCACCAGCAGGATCGCGCCGACCGCACCGTAAACCCGGTCGCTGTCGAGCAGCCCGGCCGCGGTGATGGCGAGATCCGCCGCCGCCACCCACGCCAGCGATTCGACCTCACGCGGCCACGGCAGCAACCACCACCGCAATGTCCACGCCGCCGCCAACGCCCCGATCGCCACGAACACACACCGCGCGATCGTGCCCGTCGGTCCCGCGGGCGACAGCATCGTCAAGATCGTCACCGCACACAGCACCACCCCGCCCAACCCCACGATGAACCGAACCAGCGGCAACGCGGCCGATCCCATCAGAGTCCCGACCAACCCCTGATAGTCCGTCCGATCACGCCACCAGTCCCGAAGCAGCGAAAGACTGTCGCTCATGAATCTGTGCCTCGCGAGTGGACTGCCTGCTATGGATTCACTCGGATGACCCGCTCGATGGGCCCGCGCCGCAACATCGAAAGACCCATCCGATGCTACCCACCGGCCGGTATCAGTGAAGTGACGCAGCGCACACCGAATGGTCAGGAAAGAGTGACTCCGACGAGGGGGGTGGTGGTGGGGGCGGGGGAGCCGCCGGCGGGTTCGACGGAGAGGGCGAGTTGGCTGGCATCGCCGAGGCGCATGAGCAGGGGGTTGGCTCCGGTAGGGAGGGTGGGGACCACGCCGGCCGAACGGGGCTGTCCCGCAGGGGAGATGAGCCAGAGTTGGTAGGTGTGGCCGGAGGGCGGGGCGGGGACGGCGTCGAAGTAGACGATCGCCGCGCCGAGCTGGCGGGAGGCGTCGACGGTGAGGGTGCCGCCGGTGGAGACCGGGACCGTTTGGCGCTGGGCGTCGTCGTGGGTGATGACCTGCTGGGCGGTGAGGTCGCCCGAGGCTGGGGATTGGTTGCGGTAGACGGCGATTCCCGTGCCGATGGCGATGATCACCGCTGCCGCCGCGGCCACCGCGTAGAGGCGCAGTCTGCGTTGGCGGGCCGCGTCGATCGACGAGACGGCGGTGGGAGGCTCGGCGGCCGACGATGCGTCGCTCGAGGACTCGGTGGAGGAAGGCGTGGTGGCTGACCGCGTGGCGAGTTGGGCGTCCAGGGCCGCGCTGATCGTGGACTCGAGTTCGGCGGGCGCGGGGACGGCGTCGACGAGGGTCATCGACGCCAGCGTTTCGCGCAGATCGTGGACGGTGGAACGGAATTCGGCGGCGGTGGGTTCGTCGGCGTGGTCGAGCAGGTGCTCGACGGCGCGCCGATCGGCGTCGGAGAGAGCGTCGAGGGCGTAGGGGTAGGCCAGCTCGAGCAGGTCGGTGTGGGGAGGGATGTCAGGCATCGCGCACCGATCCTGTCAGGCAGCTCTGGAGACGTTTGAGCCCGTCGCGAATTCTGGTCTTGACGGTGTTGAGCGGAATGCCCAGGTGCTCGGCCACTTCCGCGTAGGTCCGGCCGCCATAGTAGGCGAGCGCGACGGTTTCGCGTTGCGTGACGGTGAGCGTGTCGAGACAGCGGACGACCGCCCGCTCATCCGAGCGCTGGGTCACCGTCTCGGCGACGATGTCGTGGTCGCGGCCCAATTGCCGCTGCCCGTAGGTGAGATCCCGGACGGCGGCGGAGGATTCGACCCGCACCCGGTCCACCGACCGGCGGTGGGTGAGCATCATCAGCCAGCCGATCGGACTGGCCAGCCGCGAATCGTATTGCGCGGCAGCGTTCCACACGTAGAGGTACACCTCCTGCGTGATCTCCTCGGCCGGCGCCGAGCGCCGCAGGATCCGTAGCGCCAGCCCGAACACCCGGTCGTGGGTGGAGCGATAGAACTGCGTGAACGCCGCGCGATCACCGTCGGCGATGGCGTGCAGCAGCTCCGCGAGCCGCCGCGCGAGCTCCGGATCGGCGCTGACGCGCTGTGCCGGGCAGGATTCCCCGCCGGTGCCGGGCAGCTCGTCGCGGCCCGTCTCGACCGAGAGAATGCGGCGTTCATCCGCCATAGCGCTGTGTCTCCGTATGTAGGGATGACTCGGTGCTTCCGATGCTGGGGACCACGTGCGGCAGCCGCGGCGCAAGCTCGAGTCGTCGCGCGCTGCCTCCGAGGCTAGCGGTGTCTGCCGGGACATACCTCGATTTCGCTGTGCGAGCCGATTCGGTTTGGTGGCGGCCCGGACCAAACCGTCGCGGGGAGCGGTGCGAAACCCATGCGGCGCTTCCCTGAGAACGGGCGCGCCGCCCGGGGCCCAGAGCCGCCCCACGGCAGAACGGTCACCGGCCGATCCTCGTCTCCCGACCCCGGCCGGTGACCTCCGCCTTCATTCCCTCGGAAGGAAATCGATCATGAAACTCGTTCGACGCACCGTGCTCGTCGCCCTCGCGCTGGCCACGGCGGTCGGCATGTCCGCCTGTTCGAGCACCAAGTCCGACTCCGGCGCCGCCTCCACCACGATGACGAGCACCTCCGCGGCCGCCGCGGCCGCGAATCTGGTCGGCCCCGGCTGCCAGGACTACGCGAAGCAGGTCCCGACCGGCGCGGGCTCGGTCAGCGGCATGGCGCAGGACCCGGTCGCGGTGGCGGCCTCGCACAATCCGCTGCTCACCACGCTGGTCGCGGCGGTGTCGGGCAAGCTGAACCCGCAGGTGAATCTGGTCGACACCCTCGACGGCGGCCAGTTCACCGTCTTCGCCCCGGTCGACGCGGCGTTCGCGAAAATCCCGGCGGCGACCGTGGATTCGCTGAAGACCGATGCTCCCGGGCTCTCGAAGATCCTGACCTATCACGTGGTGGCGGGCCGGATCGCCCCCGATCAGATCGCGGGCACCCACAAGACGGTCGAGGGCGCGGATGTCTCGGTGACCCGCGACGGGAACACCATCAAGGTCGGCGACGCGTCGGTGATCTGCGGTGGCGTGCAGACGGCGAACGCGACCGTCTACATGATCGACACCGTCCTCATGCCGCCCGCCTGATGCCGAAGACGTCGTTATGCCCGAACCCGCGGTCGTTCCCGATCCCGTAAATCTGCCCGAACCCGCTGCGCGCGACCGACACTCACGTCCTCCGTCGATCGGATGGTCGCGCGCGGTGGTGGCCGGTGTGCTCGCCGCGGCCACCGTCCTGGGTGTCGGTCATCTCGTCGCCGCGCTGATCGATCCCGCGTCGTCACCGTTCTTCGTGCTCGGCGCGACCATGGTCGATCACACCCCGCACCAGTGGAAGGACGCGGCGATCCGCCGCTTCGGCAGCCATGACAAGCAGGCGCTGTTCGCCACCATGGCGGCGGTCATGGTGGCCGGGGCGGTGGTGGCCGGTCTGCTGGAGCGGCGGCGTCCGCTGGGTAGCGTGCTGCTGGTCGCGCTCGGCGGCATCACCTTGGTCGCCGCGCTGCAAAGACCCACTGCCAGTGCATGGTTCGCGGTTCCGGCGGTGGCGGGTGTGATCGCGGGCGTCGTGGTCCTGCGGCTGCTGGTGGTGGGTGGGCCGCGTCCGGGTCGGCCCGCGGTCGGCGTCTCCCGCCGCCGGTTCCTGGTTGCGGCCGCGAGCCATGCACT
>NZ_JBSGBY010000582.1:0-5319 GCF_053601505.1 Nocardia sp. NPDC004722 | reverse complement strand
AAGTCGGCGGGTTCCAGGCAGATGTGGTGCAGGCCCGCACCGCCGCGTTCGAGGAATTCGGTGTAGATGGATCGCCCGGTCGCGCGTTCTCCGAGCGCTTCTCCAGCGTGCGCGCCAGCCGCATGGCCGCGCGCAGATCCACGATCATGCGCCGCGCGATCTCGGGCCGCTGCACCTTGACCACCGCGGGCCGTCCGTCGGCCAGCACGCACGCGTGCACCTGCGCGATGGAGGCCGCCGAGAGCGGCTCGTCGTCGAATTCGCGGAACAGTTCCGAGATCGGCTTGCCCAGATCGGCTTCGATGATGGCGCGGGCGTCCGCGGCCGGGAACGGCGGCACATCGTCGAGGCAGCGCAGGCAGGCGTCGGCCAGTTCGCGCGGGAACGCGCCCGGCGAGGAGGCGATGAGCTGGCCCAGTTTCACGAACATCGGGCCCAGCGTCTCGAAGCCGTCGACCACGCCCTCGGCCGCCGCGCGCTTGCGCTTGGACGGGCGCAGCCCGCCGCGCAGCACGCTCTTGAGGACCGATCCGCCCAGCACCGCACCGACCGTGGCGGTCCGCCGCCACTCCGAGAACCCGAAGGTGTCGAGGTCCGGCCTGATCACCTCGGGCGTCCCCGCTCGCACAGTCATAGGTGAGCTCACGCGCCGCAGTGTATCCCTGACCTTGCTAACACGGCGGCACAGGTTACCGACACGTTCAGTGGTTCGGGATCGAGGGCGCACGGTACCGTGGGCGGTTCGAGTCGCGATCCGGCTCGGCACGGGCGTGATCGAGCCCGACTCGATGAAGGCGAAAGGCAAGACCGAGGTAATGACGGGTACAGCGGAAAAGCTGGCGGAACTGCGCAAGCTCCTGGAGATCGCCGAAGAACCCACCGGTGAGAAGGGTATCCAGAAGCGCCTAGCCAAAGGCGTAGCCAGTGCCCGAGAACGCGTCGACATGCTGCTGGACCCGGGCAGCTTCGTCGAGATGGGCGCGCTCATGCGCTCTCCCGGCAACCGCAACGCCCTCTACGGCGACGGCGTGGTCACCGGTCGCGGCAGCATCGACGGCCGCCCGGTCGTGGTGATCTCCCACGACTCCGGCGTGCAGGGCGGCTCGGTCGGTGAGACCTTCGGCCGCCGTGTCCGCGTCGCGATGGAATTCGCGTACAACAACGCCTGCCCGGTCGTGGTGATCAACGACTCCGGCGGCGCGCGCATCCAGGAGGGTGTGACCGCGCTGGCCTGGTACGCCACCATGTGCCGCCTGCAAGAAGACCTGTCGGGCTACGTGCCGATGGTCGCGGTCATGTTCGGCAAGTGCGCCGCGGGTTCGGTGTACGGCCCGGTCAACATGGACGTGATGATCGCGACCGACGACTCGTACATGTTCGTGACCGGTCCCGAGGTCATCAAGGGCATCACCGGTGAGGACATCAGCGCCGAGGAGCTGGGCGGCGCGGCCGTGCAGGCCCGCAACGGTCTGCTGCACCACGTGGCTCGCACCGAGCGCGACGCCTTGCAGTGGGCGCGCGAGTACCTGAGCTACCTGCCCAGCAGCTGCCTCGAGCAGCCGCCGATCGTGAACCCGGGCCTCGAGCCCGAGATCACCGACTCCGATCGGGAACTGGACCGGATCATTCCGGACTCCGATCGGCAGGGCTACGACATGCACGAGGTGCTGCTGCGCATCTTCGACGACGGTGCCTTCCTGGAAATGGGCGAGGCCGCCGCGCAGAACCTGATCACCGGTTTCGCCCGCGTCGACGGCCGGCCGGTCGGTGTCATCGCCAATCAGCCGATGGTGCTGGGCGGCGCGCTGGACGCGGCCTGCTCGGACAAGGGCGCGTACTTCATCCGGCTCTGCGACGCCTTCAACATCCCGCTCGTCTATGTCGTCGACACCCCGGGCGTGTTGCCGGGTCTCGAGGAGGAGCGCAACGGCGTCATCAAGCGCGGCGGCCGCATGTTCCGCGCGCTCATCGAGGCCACCGTTCCGATCGTCACCATCGTGACCCGCAAGGCGTACGGCGGCGGCTACGCGGTCATGGGCTGCAAGGAGCTCGGCGTCGACATCAACTTCGCCTGGCCGACCGCGCGCATCGCGGTCATCGGCGCGGAGGGCATGGTCACCGTCACCGGTAAGAAGACCCTCGCCGCCACGCCGCCGGAACAGCGCGAGACCGTGCGCAAGCAGATGGTGGACTTCTACAACGCGCTGCTGGACAACCCGTGGGTGGCGGCCGAGCGCGGCTACATCGACGCGGTCATCGAGCCGTCCTCGACCCGCCTCGAGATCCGCAAGGCGCTCAAGCTGCTGCGCGACAAGGACGCGGTGCGCAAGCACAACCCGCGCAAGCACAACCTGTTCCCCATTTAACCCAACTCTCGGGGGCTCTCAGGGGCTTCCCCTGAAACCCCTTTCCCAAGAAGGCAGGGTAGATCGCCTGCCCGCGTTCAACATTCGTTGGGCGCGGGTATGCCCCGCAATCTCTGGTCCAGCCAGTCGAGGGACTCGGGATAGCCGGTGACCGCCGCGATGAAGTGTTCGCCGAACACGCTGCGGTACACCGCCTTCACGCCGAGTGAGCATTGCTCGGCGTAGAGGTTCTTGGCCCCGGCCGCCGGGACCCAGAATTCCTGTTCGCCGTTGAAGATGAACAGCGGCACCGGCGATTTCTTGCCGTCCATCCGGGTGATGGCGTAGATCTCGTGCGCCAGATCGCTGTTGAGCGGGTCGGGGATGTCGGCGGCCAGGTCGATGGGCAGTTGCAGCAGGCCCGGCACCGAGAACACCTCGCTGCATTGACTGTTGAGCACCGACACCGCCGCCCAGTCGGCCAGATGGTTCATGTGCGCCAGGATCTCCGGGCGTTCCCGGCCGATGCCGAACACCGCCCCCAGGAAGACTCCCGAGGCCAGGTTGGCGTTCATGGATTTCGCCAGGAGGCTGAAATCCGCGGGCACCCCGCCCAAAGCCGCGCCGACCACGACATCGGACAGCTCCGGCGCGTACTCCGACATGAGCTTGACCGCGCCGTTGGTGGCGATAGCCCCGCCGGAGTAGCCGATCATCCCGAACTTGCTGTCCCCCAGCTCATCCGGCAGCTGATTGCGCACCGCGCGAATGGCGTCGAGGATGAGGTGCCCGGCCACCATCGGCTCCGCGTAGGCCATGCGCGGGCCCTCGTGGTCGGTGATCAGCACCGCGTACCCGCGCAGCAGCGCCAGCTGGGTGGTCGGCAGGATGTAGCCGGTGAAGTTGGAGGCCCGCGAGAAGCCGTGCGCCATGGTGTAACTGGGGTTGCAGTCGCGGCCCAGCGCGTCGATCGGCAGATTGTTGACCACCACCGGCCGCTCCCCCGGGCCGGTCCAGTTCCCCACCGGCAGCACCAGACTGGCGATGCCGTAGGAGGCTTCGTCGTGAGAGTCGTTGGTGCGGTACTTCAACTGCAGCACCTGGCGCACCGGCACGATCAGGGTGGGCGCGGCGGTGGCGGTCACGTCGCGCACGGAGACGAGCGCGCCCGGATCGTAGCCGTCGAGCCCGCCGGGCCAGTCGTCGACGAAGGAGTCACCGATGGCGGCGGGCATGGCCGCCGCGCGCAGGGCCGCGAGATCCGGTGGCAGCGCGGCGGTATCGACCAGCGGTGAGTCCGTCTGGGCGGGCGTGAGCGCCGGTGCGGGGATCACCTGGTCGATCCAGCGCTGGATGTCGGGCAGGGACGGCAGGGAGATGCCGGGTGGACCCGGCGGGATCGACGGCCCGGGGTCCGGAGGTTGCGCGAATGCCGGTGCGGCACCGTATCCGACGATCGCAGCGCATCCGATCATCAAGGCACCGGCGATATTTCGCAGGCGACGCAGCACAACACCCCCACGGATCGGTATTTTCGACGGTCGGGCAGCTCCTCGTCTCTCGCGCGCCCGAGCCTACTGGGACACCCTCATCCGACACTCCGGACTCGACGGTTCGAAGCCACATCGAGACCGGGTCGTGCCCTAACAGGGTCCGAGCGCCGCCGCCGGTACCTCACCGCCGGGTCACTGCCGGCGGCGCATCACCATGTCGAGTTGGGCATTGCTGATCTGCCGACCCGCGTTCGACACCGAGGTCACCATGCAGCTGCCGAAGGACCCGTCGCGGTCGAACAGGGTGGCCACGCCCACCGCCATGCCGCGCTCGCTGAAGTGGCTGTCGGCCTCGACCCCGATCTCGGGGCCCACGGGCAGCCGCGAAAGGCCCAGCGTCATATCCGTATTGATGAACCCGATGCCCTTGTCGCCCCAGTTGGTCATCATGCTGGTCGCCTCGGCCACCAGCGCGACCCGCACGAACGGGGTGAGCTCCTCGCCGGTGATCACCCGAATCGGGTTCTGCCAGGTCCGCTTCCGGGCGTTGTTCTCGTGATCGGTGGGCACCGAGTTCCAGTGCGTGGAGTTCTCGTCGCTGTTGAACAGCGGCACCCGCGGCAGCGCCGAGGGCGGGGCGAGCTCGAGCGACGGCGGCTGCGGCTCGCGCTCGCGGTGCCACAGCTCGCCGGGCGGCTGCTCGCTCGGCTGCAACAGCACCGCCGAAGCGCGCGCGGCCACCGTGCCGCCCTGCACGATGCTCACGTCGGCGACGCGGATGCGGCGGCCGTCGCGCACCCGCACGCTCGGGGTCAGGGTGGGCTCGAAGCGGGCGGCGCTGAACAGGTCCACCGTCAGGCGCACCGGCACGAATCCGTCGGTGGCGTGCTCGCGTTCGAGCTCGCGGGCCAGCAGTCCGGTCAGCGCCGGGCCGACCAGCTGCGCCTTGGACCATTCGCTGGCCGCGTACGGCGTCGGTGCGAACCCGCCGTCCACCTCGTCGAAATACGCGGGCACTTCCACCACGACACCGGCTCCCGTCCACTCGTCTCGGTCGATGGTTGACCGATCCACTGTTTCCAGAGCTAACACATCGACGGAACCCGTTTCAATTCAGGGTCCGGCTGCCGGGCCTTACCATGACGGAATGTTCGAGGTGACCAGCGAGACCACCGCGGACCCGGGACGCGCCTGGACCGCGCTCATCACCGTCACCGACTGGCCGGAATGGACCGCGTCGATGACCGCCGTACACCCCCTGGACCCCGGCCCGCTCGGCCCCGGCAGCCGGGTGCGCATCAGCCAGCCCGGCCTGCCCGCCCTGGTGTGGACCGTCACCGACTTCCGCGAGGGTGTCGAATTCACCTGGGCCGCAGCCTCGGCCGGGGTACGCACCCTGGCCCGCCACCGCCTCGACCCGGCGGCTCGGGCATGTGCTCGCCGACGAGCTGGCCGCCCACCTGAGAAGGGTGCCCGCGCCG
>NZ_JBSGBY010000581.1:0-5336 GCF_053601505.1 Nocardia sp. NPDC004722 | reverse complement strand
CGCCGATGCAAGCAGAGCAGTTGTGTGAGAGCGCCCGTCGTGGCCGGGATCCGATCGCCCGGAAGACACTCGACATGTTCTGCGGCATGCTCGGAGCGTTCGCCGGAAGCATCGCCTTCACCCTCGGCGCGACCGGTGGCGTACTACTCGGCGGCTTCCTGCCGGAAATCGCAGACATCCTGGTGGCCAGTGATTTTCGGAGACGGTTCGTCGGAACTCGTTGTCTACCCGGCTATCTCGACAATATCGCGACCGACCTGATCGTGGCGCACACACCCGCGCTGCGCGGGGCGGCATTTCGGCTCACCCAACGTCAAGCCCTGGAACAGCAACCATGAACCTTCTCGCCATCTCGCCGGTCATCCCGGTCGTCGTCATCGACGATGCCGATACGGCGGTACCTCTCGCTCACGCTCTGCTCGACGGCGGCATCGGGATCATCGAGATCACCCTGCGCTCGCCCGCGGCCCTGCCCGCGATTGAACGCATCGCCGCCCAGGTACCCGACATGACCGTCGGCGCCGGAACCGTAATCTCATCGCGTCAGGCCATCGACGCGACCTCCGCGGGTGCAGGATTCCTCGTCAGCCCCGGCGCGACCCCCGCTTTGCTCGAAGCCCTCGATGACACCGCGCTGCCGTACCTTCCAGGTGTCTCCACCGTCTCGGAAATCCTGGCCGTTCTCGAGCACGGCGTGACTCGCATGAAGTTCTTTCCCGCCGAAACATCTGGCGGCACAGGAGCATTGAGCGCCTTCACCGGCCCGCTGCCGCAGATTCGGTTCTGCCCGACGGGCGGAATCACACCGACGTCGGCCCGCGCCTACCTCGCATTGCCCAATGTGGACTGCGTTGGCGGGTCGTGGCTCGCCCCCGCCTCCGCCATCAGTACCGGCGACTGGGATCAGATCCGCCGGCTGGCCGCCGAAGCCGCCGCGCTGTCGGATATGCCGGTACCCGGTTCGGCGGACCTGGCCGGTTGAAGGTAGCGGGGAGTCGGCTGACTCTCGCGCACGGGCGGTCGTCGGCCCCGACGGTAGCGCTGATATCGACCCGGCTGCTTGTCGCCGCGGTATGTCGCTGTCCACCATCTCAACGCGTGGCGGACAGCGACTCGCGGACCTACTTGTCCGCCTTGTTGTATGCGTCAAGAATCTCCGCCGACACACGACCCCGACTGAAGACTTCGAATCCATTCCTACGGGCCCAGTTTCGGATCACCTGCATTTGCTCTCGGTCCACCGTGGTTCGCGCCTTTCCGGTCGCGTTGCCACGTGGAGCACGGCCTACTTTGCGGGCATGAGGTGTCCAGTGCTCGAACAATCCCCGCAGTGCAGCGGCGTTCAATTTGGACAGGTCGATCTCGTAGTCCCTGCCATCTACGGCGAATAGCACCGTCTCCTCCGCTGTGGACTTGCCATCGTAGTCGTCCACTAGCTCGACGGTGACCTTGCGTGCCATATGGTTAGCCTTTCACAGGTTGAAACTGATCTGGTATTGCGAAATCGTAGTGCAGCCGTTCCGTTGGCGTTGTCGGAGAGCACATTCTGCGAGCTATCGCATCAAGGCATTATTCAAAACCATCCAGCGAACCCTAGGAAACCACGATCCATTCGCGTCCGTCACTGACAATGCGTGCCATCACACCAGCCCGATCAGAACGAGCCAAGCCGTCGTCGCGCCGATCGCATGCCACGGCACCCACAAGGTGGGGCTCAGCGCTACAACGCTTCCGATCATCCTCCGGTCGCCGCGAGCCGTCATCGTCAGGAGACCTTCGATTCGAATAGCTTGCTGATGGCGCAGTCTCGGCCGAACCGGGTTCTTGTCGTTCCTTTCCGGCTGTAGCATTCCGCCGCTACACGCGTGGCAAATGAAGTTCAACCTTCCACCCATTGTTTGCCAGCTCGTGGGCAAACACAGTTCCGCCGAGCAGTTCGGCACGCTGCTTCAGACCGGTGATACCTGAACCGGCCCCGGGTAATGCCGGCGACGGCTCACTCGAATGGTCATTGGTGATGGACACGGCCACCGAGTCCTCCGTGGTCGTGAATTCGACGGTGACGGGTGCGCTCGGCGCGTGTTTGTGCACGTTGGTGATCGCCTCTTGGATCGTGCGATAAATTGCACGCTCCCCTGCCGCACTGAGGTCGGCGGGAGGTTCACCTTTCACCGTGATGGCAAGTGTGCTGGTGGCCAACAGGCTCGGCAGCCTGTTGAGCGTCGGCTGGGGGCACAGATCCTGGCCGGTGCCGTCCGGATCGCGCAGCACATTCACCATGTGTCGCAGTTCGTCCAGAGTCGCCACACCGAGTCGGCGTATGGTCTCCGCACGCTCACGCGTATCGGGATCCGCGCTCACCATCTGCATCGCGCCCGCTTGCACCGCAATGAGACTGACCTGGTGGGAAACCACGTCGTGCATCTCCCGCGCGAGTTCGGAGCGCTCACGGGCTCGTTCGGCGGCGATGAGCAACTGACGCTGGTGGTTGCTGGCCTGGTCCAGTTCGGTCATCTGGACCGACAACTGATGCTGCGCCGCAGCAAGCCATCCCAATGCCGCGGGGGCGGCCCCGATCATCAGGACATACAGCACCTCGAGCAGCATTATCGACGGATCCGCGTGGGTGATGTCGATGTCTTGCCTGTCGGACAACAAGATCGAGTCCAGCGAGAGTGCGGCGGCGACGACGACCCATCGGCGAACCGGGCTTCGAGCGACCGCATACAGTGCGATCATCGGGCCCAAGATCGCGGACACGAGTGCCGCCGCGGGCAGCGTCGCAATGAAGGCGGTGATCGGGGCCTGCCGGCGCAGCATCAGAGCAGTCGCGGTGAGAAGCATGAGCCCGATGAGCAGAGCCGTGGGCAATGCGTTACGGGCAACCCAGATATTGAATACACCAAATCCGACCGCGAGGAGGTCGGTGAGTATTCGGGCCTTGGGCCAGCTGGAAATCGCGGTATCTGTCATGTCTTTTCATGAGGAACGAGGCCCGCACGCTCCGCAATCAGCGCGGCCTGCACGCGGGTGCTGATGTTCAATTTATTGAAGATGGTGCCCACACAATCCTTCACCGTTCCCACGCTCAAATGGAGCCGAACACCGATGTCGGCGTTCGACAGGCCCTCCGCGATCAGGACGATGATGTCGCGTTCGCGAGCGTTGAGAGTCTCGATCATCGCTCGGGCGGTGCCGTCGTTGTTACCTAGATATTCCTCGACCACGGTCTTCTTCACCTTCGGCGACATGACGACCGCACCGGAGGCGAGCGCCCGCACGATGGGTGCAAGATACTGTGGCTCAGTATCTTTCAGAATGAATCCCGCAGCTCCTCGCTTCAGCGCTTCGGCGATGTATTCGTCGGCGGCGAAGGTGGTAAGCATGGCGATATTGGGCGGCTCAGGCGACCGAAGCAGCTCGGAGAGGATCTGCAAACCGTCTACGTCGGGCATCCGTATGTCCAGGAGTACCACCTGGATATCAGCTGCTTGAATCGCGGCGACCGCACCGGCTCCGTCGGTGGTTACGGCGACCTCGATGTCGTCCGCGGCGCCCAGGATCAACTCGAAACCCTAGCGAACCAGCGCTTCGTCATCTACTACTGCTACTCGTATAACCGGTACATCTGTGCTCAGCTTCACCACACCGCCAATGTTGCCTGGCCATTTGCCGTTGACGCGAGCGCGCCCGTCGGTACTGGCCGATCTCCGACCGATCCCAGCCGATCGTCGGAATCTTACCGCCGATCGGCTGAACATCCGGCCGGCCGTCGTGCTGTGTGGCTGAGAAGGAAAACCGTTCAGTGATGAGCCGCCGATCCCGCGCCGCGGCATCGAGGGGAAGATGGAAGCCCTGACAGGAGGGCCTCACCGCAAACGGTCCACGGAAGAGGGCGGTGGTCACCCCGGGATCGGCGGTCTCACACTGTGATCCGGCGGCTATCGCAACACCCCGCTACCGGATCACATCAACGACGATAGCCGTGAACCTGCCGTGGTTTCACCGTCCAAGTGGCTGATCTCGACCTTCGATCGGGTTGAAATCACCAGCCGTTTTCGTGACGAACGCCGCCAGAAGTCGGACGAACGTCATGGATGATCAGCCACATGGATATTGATTCCAGACCAACGATGAGCGGTTGAGTGCTGCGCGGAACAGGTCCGGTCACCTAGCTTCTGTCCATGCTGTCTTGCATGTGCCCGGCGTTCGCCAGGAATAGGGCACGCACTCGCCCGACTATCTCGGGCGGCGAACGGCCCGGCAGCTCAGTTGCTGTTGCCGAGTTGACGAATGGGAGCGAGCACTCCGTTGTAGGTGATCCAGTGGGATCGCACGGTGTGAACGCTCACGTCGCCGCGGGTTATGTCCTCGCAGAGGACGCGAAGTTCGTTGATGTTGGCGTGTGTCGGTCCCAGGGTCAGGATGGCGCTGCCGTCGAGTTCCACTGTGGCCCAGGGACCGGCGACCTTCTTCCCCGCGATCTGGCACCGGGTGCCGGGTTTTTCACCGGTGACGTGGGCGGCGATGGTGGAGCGGCCCTGGATCAGCGCCTTGGGTTCATTGGGGGCGGTCGTGGCGGTGTAGGCGGGAAACAGGGCCGCGACAGCCCCGATCAGAACGATCGTCGCGAAGCGGACGCGCCGTGAACCACGGGGTCGCGCCGGACATCGGGCGTCGGCTTCCATACCATCAGCCTTCGCCTCGCGGCGCCAACCTCGCCACCCCCTTGACGCATCTGGTGTGCCAATATGCTTGCACCACAACGGCTTCCAGGTCTCCCCCCAACCCTCCCGCGGCAACGAACTCAGGGCCTGGGCACCGACGGGCCGGCTGGTCGGCGATCTCGCGCTCGACGTGGCTCATGACTCTTCTCCAAACGCGCGCCCGTGCGCATAGATCTCAAGACATGCTCAATCATGAGCAATAAAGCAAGATTTTGTCCAGTTTTGATCAGATTTCCCTTGACTTGCCCGGCAATGGACTCTAATTTTGCAAAATCAACCGCCCCTGCTTCACCCTGCGGAGTACGCCTATGTCCGGCACCCCACCCCCTGTCGCGTCGCTAACCCGACGGATCGGCTTGTTCCAAGCCACCACCATCAACATGAGCCAGATGGTCGGCATCGGCCCCTTCGTCACCATCCCCCTCATGGTCGCCGCCTTCGGCGGCCCCCACGCCATCATCGGCTTCATCGCCGGCGCCCTCCTCGCCATCGCCGACGGACTCATCTGGGCCGAACTCGGCGCCGCCATGCCCGGCGCCGGCGGCACCTACACCAACGCCTCGCCGAAGATCTTCAGGTTCGAGAAAGCGTCGGCATGTGAGCGGTGGT
>NZ_JBSGBY010000580.1:0-5386 GCF_053601505.1 Nocardia sp. NPDC004722 | reverse complement strand
CCATCTGTCCGAATTCGCCGTGCGCCCAGGCGCACTCACCCTGTGGCAGGCCGACCTGGCCGCCGGGTCGCGCTGGGTCACCGATGAGCGACCCTTCACCAGCGTGCATGTGCGGCACTGCCGCGATACCGATGCCGCCGATCCGCGTCCCGGGCGCGGGCGCTGGATCGGCACCATCTTCGAAATGGACGCGCCCTTCGACGCCGGGCACTGGAGTGAGACGGTGCGGGTGTGGCACGGACGCCACGAGGGCCTGCGCACCACCCTCGCGCCGACCGCGGCGCCGAGTGACCCCGCCGCGCTGAGTGACATCGTCGGCGGATCCGAGGCCGCCGAGCCCGGGCGGCTGGTGTGCGCGGCCGCCGACATCACCGTCGCCGCCGAGCCGGTGCCGGAGATCACGTCGTCCCTCGAGATCAACGAATATCTCACCGGCGCATTGGAATCGCGGCTGTCCCCGCTGCAATGGCCGCACTGCCTGCTGGCCACTGTCGAGCACGCCGACACCGGCGATTTCACGGTGCTGGTGGCCGCCGACCACTCCGTCATGGACGCCTACTCCCAGGCCATCGTGATCCTCGAGCTGCGCAGCCTCTACCGCTCGGTGGCCGCGGGCGAGCCGGTGCGCGAATCGCCGACCTTCGGCAGCTCGGCCGATTTCGCGCACTGGGAGCGCACCGCCGCCGCCGCGCTCACCACCGAGTGCGAGCCCGTTCGCTACTGGCGGCGGTTCCTGGACGGGTCCGGCGGGATGCTGCCCCGCTTCGAACCCGCCATCACCGCGGCGAGCAACGCGGTGTCGGAGCGGGCTCAGCTCAGTGTCTCGCGAAAGCTGTTGTCGCTCAGCGATCTCGAGGCGATCGAACAGGCGGTCACCGGTCGCGGTCACCGGTTGTCGGTCGCGGTCTTCACCGCGCTCGCCATCGCCTACCGCCGCACCTTCGGCTATATCTCGCTGCGCGCGATCATGCCCATCGCCACCCGGCCCGATCTGCGTTATCTGGAATCCATGGGCTGGTTCGTGAACGTCGTCCCCATCGACATCACCCTCGCCCCCGATCTGGACGCGGACAGCGCGCTGGAAACCACCCGAACCACCCTGCGCCGCTCCAAGATCGCCAACGATGCCACCTGGACCCGCGTCCTCGAACTCCTCGACTGCACCGACCGCCCCCGTTTCGGCATCTCCTTCCTCGACATCCGAGTCCTCCCCGACTACGAACTCGTGGAATCCCTGCGCGGCCACACCCTTCGAGCCGAGTCCTACTCCAGCGACGAGGTCTTCTTCTGGATCGTCCGAGCCGCCGACGGCCTCCGCCTCTCCACCCGCTTCCCCGCCTCCTTCCCCGCCGTCGAAATGGACCGCTTCCTAGCCGAATTCACCAGAGCCATGGCCGAATTCGCCCACAACCTACACCCGGAAACCCCCACCGCCCCCGCGATCCCCACCGCCTCGGAGATCCAAGGCCGCGAGACCGATCAGGTCACCGCCGCCGGACCCCGAACCGCCGCCGCGCTGGAACCTTTCGGGCTGCCCGGTACCGCGTCGAACGACCCGGTGGCCACACCTGCGCAGCCGGTGCCGCCAACCCGCACCCAGACCCCGGCGCGGGTGTAGCCATGCGCGCGCTCTCGAAAGTCTTCGGCGCACAAGGTGACAACCGGCCAGGCGGGCTGCTCGGTCGCGACTCTTCGGGCCGCGCCCACCGGCTGTCCGCTGCGGCTTCCCACCCGGCCACCAGACCCTGCCTCGGATTCCGTGTCGGCGGTGCTCGATGAGCGCGCGCTCCTCTCGCCCGGTGGGCTGGGGACGCCAAGTGGCCGTGGCCGTTTCGTCGATCCCGGTGGAATTCGGCGAGCGGCTCGGGGTTTCGGCTGCGCTGTCCGGAATCGGTGGTGCGCGATGAGGGTGCTATTGGCCTTCGCGGGCAGCCGGGGTGACGCGCAGCCCGGTGTGCTGATCGGCCGCGAACTGGCGGAGCGAGGGCATGAGGTGACGGTGGCGGTTTCGCCGAACCTGGTCGAATTCGCGGAGCGGCACGGGGTTTCGGCGGTGCCGTTCGGTGTCGGCAGTGACGAGTTGCTGCGGGCGCAACGGGATGACACGCGGTTTCGCGGGTGGAATCCGGTGGATCGAGTGCGGGCGGTGCTGGATCTGCAACGTCGCGGGTTCGCCGAGGCCGCACGTGGGTTGGACGCGATCGCCGGGGACAATGATGTCCTCGTCACCGGGATGGCGTGCGAGGAGGTCGCCGCGGAAGTGGCCCGCCACCACGCCATCCCGCTCGCGGCGGTGCACTTCTTCCCCATTCGACCGAATCGTGTGATCCCGGTGGTCCCGGCCAGCTGGGCGGGCCGCGTTCCGGGGGAGTTGCATCGAGTCGGCTGGCGAGCGCTGACCGCCGCCCGCGCCCGGGCGCTGGCCCCCGAGCTCGCGGCCTTCCGCCGTGCCGGGGCGGCGCGAGAAGTACCGGCGTACATCGCGATTCAGGCCTATGACGCGGCACTGTTTCCCGGCCTCGCGGACGAGTTGCCGGGCGTGCCCTTCACCGGGTTCCCGGTCCCCACCGACAACGGCTCGGCCTTGAGCGCCGAGCTGTCCGAATGGTTGTCCGTGGGGTCGGCTCCGATCTACGTGGGTTTCGGATCGATGCCGGTCGCCGATCCACTGGCGACCGAATCGATGGTCCGGGAGGTGGGGCGGCGACTCGGGCGGCGAGTGTTGCTGGTGGGCCCCATGTTCCGACCCCGGATCGGCGATGAACTGGCAGTGGTCGATCAGGTCGATCATGGCGCGGTGCTGCCGTTGTGCGCCGTGGCGGTGCATCACGGCGGGGCGGGCACCACCGCCGCGGCGCTGCGGGCGGGCGTGCCGTCGGTGATCTGCTCGGTCCAGGCCGATCAGCCGTACTGGGGCAGACAGATCGAAGTCCTCGGGTTGGGCGCGACCGCGCCCTTCGCCGGACTGACCGCGAATCGGCTGGAGCGGTCACTGATTCGGGCGACCGAACCCGAGGTGGTGGCCTGGGCGGCCGCCTTCGGCGCGGGGTTCCGGGACGACGGAGTCCAGCGCGCCGCAGACGTTATCGAATCCTTTGTTCCGGACAGTGACGTTCGCGAGACACCGACCAGAATCGGAGGTGTGCGATGAGTGCTGAGATCGCAATCGAAACCCGGGGGCTGGGTAAGAGTTTCGGGGCCATGACCGCCGTCGATGCGGTGGATCTGCGGGTGGAGGCGGGGACGGTGTTCGCGCTGCTCGGGCCGAACGGGGCCGGGAAGACCACCACCGTGCGGATGTTGGCCACGCTCGAGCGGCCCTCTCGGGGTAGCGCAACGGTTTTCGACTATGACGTGGTGGGGCAGGCCACCGCGGTGCGGTCGATGATCGGGCTCACGGGCCAGTATGCGGCGGTCGACGAGAACCTGACCGCGTGGGAGAACCTGCGGTTGTTCGGGCGGCTGCTGGGGTTGAGCAAGCGCGGGGCACAGGATCGGGCGGCGGAGCTGCTGGAGGAGTTCGAGTTGACCGGCGCCGCTCAGCGGCGGGTCGGGTCGTTCTCCGGCGGCATGCGGCGACGGCTGGATCTGGCGGCGACGCTGATCACGGTGCCGCCCTTGATCTTCCTCGACGAGCCGACCACCGGACTGGATCCGCACACCCGCGAGCGCATGTGGTCGGTGGTGCGCGGCCTGGTCGGGCGGGGCGCGACCATCCTGCTGACCACCCAGTACCTGGAGGAGGCCGACGCGCTGGCCGACCGGATCGCCGTAATCGATCACGGCAGCATCGTCGCCGAGGGCACCGCCGCGGAACTGAAGTCCTCGATCGGCGAGGAGATGCTGCGCATCGATCTGGCCGATCCCGAGCAGCGCCCGCTGGCCGACGCCGCGGTCGAACGCCTCACCGGCAGCACGCCGCTGCACGGCGACAACCCGGCCACCCTGACCGTCCCGCTCGGCGATATCGGCACCGCCGCCGATGTGATCACCGCCTGCCGGGACAGCGGAATCCGCCTGCGCGGCTTCGGAGTCGAACGCCCCGACCTGAACTCGGTGTTCCTGGCGCTCACCCAGCGCCCGGCCCGCCCCTCGCTCCCCACGGAAAGGGCCAGCGCATGACCGCCGTCTCCGCCACCCCGGTGCTCGTGCACCCGACCGCGCGCATCGCGCGGCAACCCCGCCTCACCCGGGTCGGCGCGCGCGCCGCGCTGGCGCAGTCGCTGTTCATGGCGCAGCGCGGCCTGCTGACCTTCCGGCACAGCCCGCAGCTGCTCTACGACGCCGTGCTGCTGCCCATCGTCGGGCCGCTGCTGTTCGGCAGCGTGTTCGGCAAGGCCATCGCGGGCAGCCTGGACGCCTACCTGCCGACCCTGATCCCGGGCGTGCTGGTGCAGATCGTGCTCACCTCCTCGGTGGCCATGGGAGTCCAACTCTCCGAAGACATTCGCTCCGGTGTGTTCGACCGCTTCGTCGCCATGCCCATCGCCCGCTCCGCACCGGTCGCGGGTGCGCTGCTGGCGGGCGCGACCCGCTACGTGATCGCGGCGCTCATGGTGCTGCTGGTCGGCTTCGGCATGGGCTACCGGCCCGATCACCCGCTCGGTTTGGTCGCGGGCGCGGCGCTGGTCGTTTTCGCCACCACCGCCATGAGCTGGCTGTTCGCGTTCATCGGCGTCACCGTGGCCAAACCCGCTGCCGTACAGGGCATGTCGATGCTGGTGCTGACCTTCGTCAGCTTCGCCTCCAATGCCCTGGTGCCGGTGGCGGCCATGCCCACCTGGCTGCGCCACGTCTCGGACTACAACCCCGTCTCGCATCTGGTGGCGGCCGTGCGCACCCTCGCCGACACCGGCACGGTCGGCGCCGACTTCGCCTGGTCGGTGGCCGCCGCACTGCTCGTCGCGATCGTGTTCGCGCCCTTGACCGTTCGCACCCTGCGTGCCCGTTGATATCCCCTTGATACGGAGACCGTCATGACCGCCGTCCTCAACCGTCTCACCCCCGACGACGACCTGTTCCTCAAACTGCACGACCTCTACGGCACCGCCCTGGTCAACCAGCTGGCCTGGCGCTTCGACGAACCGCTGGAACCGGCCGTGCTGCAACGCTTCCACGACCAGCTGGCGCACGGCTTCCTGGCCCGGCGGGTCCGGACCACCGCGGTGCCGTTCGCCCGGCCCTGGTGGGTGGCGGCGGACGCCGCCGAACCGCTGGCCTATCAGGTCGAGCCGGTCGCCGAGAACGGCGTCCTGGATTGGCTTTTCGACCAGAGCCGGGTGGAGTTCGACCTCCATCAGCGCGCGGTAGGCCTCGGTGGCCAGCTCGGTGCCGTACACCTTGGTGGCCGAGGCGTCCCACGGGCGCGGCGCGGCGTCGCCGCCCG
>NZ_JBSGBY010000579.1:0-5420 GCF_053601505.1 Nocardia sp. NPDC004722 | reverse complement strand
CCGGTACATGGCCACGACCCCCGGCACCTCGTGCTCCGGAAACCATTGCGCCGCCTCATGCGCCAACGGCGGCCCCAACCGCGACACCACCAACTCCGAGTCGATCGCCACCCCGGTCTTCGCGGCCACCGCATCCCACACGGCCGCGATCCCCGGCCGCGAATCGATCAGCGTCATATCCAGGTCGAACCCCACCACGAGTCCGCCCGCCGGTCCGGTCGCACGATCAAAAGCCACGCCCCGACCCTACGGCCCGCAAGTTCCCCGCCCGGCACCACCGCCCCCGACAGATCCGGGCCCAGCCCTGGTACCAGCTGACCTATGGCCTCAGCATCTGCCGGACCCACCGCCGAGCGCTGCTACCGGGTCCGGGACATCCGGGCCGTCGCGGGCGGGCCCGTCCGCCGCTTCCGCCCTGCGCCCGGATCACCGCCGCACACCCACGAACGACAGCGAGCAGCCGAGATGGCTGGGCACCCAGGCGCGCGCGGCGTTGAGCCAGGCCGATGCCGAGGGAACCGGTAATCCGCTGGGCGTCTTCCGGCAGGCGGTCGCCGCCACTGTGCTTCATCGCGGCCGCGCCGGAAAAGCCGAGGCGGTCGAGCGGCGGATCGAATTAGGCTGGCGGGCATGGCTGGTGAGCAGGGCACGTTTTTCTGCGGGACGGAGCTGGCGGCGCGCATCGAGCGGGTCGAGGCGGAGTTGATCAGCAAGGGCAGCGGGGCCGCGGCTGCGCGGCGCGGGGACACGGCCGGGTTCGTGGTTCCGGTCGCGGGCGGGGTGGCCTCTTTCGCCGAGGAGAATTCACCGCTCAACAAGGTCGCCGGGCTGGGGTTCGACGGAGTCCCGATGGTGGCCGAACTCGAGCAGATCGAGCGGCTGTTCGCGGAGCGTGAGACCGCGGTGCAGGCCGAGGTGTCGCAGCTGGGCGATCCGGGAGTCGGGGAACTGCTCACCGAACGCGGGTACCGGCTGGTGTCGTTCGAGAATGTGCTCGGCATCGAACTCGGCGGCGAGCGCGCCGCGATCGTCGCCGACGGCGTCGAGGTGAGCCACAGCACCGAGGACGAATTCGATGCCTGGCTGGACGTGGTCGCCGAGGGCTTCGCCCATCCCGACACCCAGGGTGTGGCCTCGCACGAGGAATTCCCGGCCGAGATCATTGCCAATGCCATGCGCGATCTGACCGGCGCGGCGGGCGTCCAGCGTTATCTGGCCCGCCGGGGCGACGCGGTCGCGGGCGGGGCGAGCATGCGCATGTCCCAGGGCGTCGCCCAACTCACGGGTGCCGCAACAGGTCCCGCGCATCGGCGGCACGGCGTGCAGTCGTCACTGCTGTCGGTCCGGCTGGCCGAGGCGACGGCGGCGGGCTGCGATATCGCGGTCGTCACCACCCAGCCCGGCTCGAAATCGCAGCAGAATGTCCAGCGTCAGGGCTTCGCCCTGCTCTACACCCGGGCCATCCTGGTCAAAGGCTGATCAATCCGGCAACCGGTGGGCGGCAACCGGTTTCAGCTGTTCCCGGATCGCGTCGCCGTCCGCGCCGAAGAGCTGGACGTCGGTGTCGACGGCGATCTGCACCCCCTTGCTCACCAATTCCCTACCCGCCGTAGTCAATTCGATCCGCAGCACACGGGCGTCGGCGGGGTCGGCGCCGCGCACCAGCAGTTCGCGCTCCTCGAGCGCGCGAATCACCTTGGACGCCATCATCCGATCCGAGCCGGACATGTCCGCCACCTGCTGCTGAGTCGGCAACTCCCCCTGCCTGCTCAGCCAACCGGCCGAGGCCAGCAGATTGAACTGGGTGGGTGTGAGGCCGAGCGGACGCAGATTGCGTTCCAGCGTCGCCCGCCATTCGAGCGCCGCGTGGTGCAGCCAGAAGCCCGGACTCATGAGCGGTCCCCGCGGCACGCCGCGCGGGGACCCTGGCGATCCCGGTGATTCAGCCACGCCGTAGCGCCTCCTGTTCCAATGCGGCGAAGGTCAGCGGCATATCCGCACGCATGCCCTTCTCCCAAATGAGTTTGAACAAGGGCCCCATCGGCCCGTGGACCTCCACATTCTCCGCCACCCGCACGGTGCCGTCACCGAGCGGCTCGTAGGTGCGGTGCCCGCGCAGCTTGCCGAACGGGATGCCCGCCTCACTGGTCCACGACTTCCCAGGCTCGACCGCCACGATGGTGAACGGACCGGCGGGTGCGCCCTTCGGCTTGACCCAGCCCTTGGTCCCGGCCGCGAACTCGCCGTCGATGCGGGACTTCTCCTCGTGCGGGTCCCAGGCGGCCCAGTTGGCGACGTCCGTGGCGACCGCCCAGATCTTGTCGACATCGCCCTTGATCACGGCGGTTTCGGTGAACGAGTACATCATCTGAATCATCTCCACTCGGGGGATTTCTGTTGTTGCGACAACAGTAACTGTAGTCGCGACAACAAACAACCCCTCGTGGCGGATTTCCTCCGCGACGAACACCGGGACCGGCGGCGGACGACATCGACTGTCGCCGCCACCGGCCCCGGATCGGACCCGTCACGGAGCGGGCGCGTAACCCAGCGGGCGCGTGGTGAACGTGCCCCGTCCCTGCGTCCGACTGCGCAAACGGGTTGCGTAACCGAACAATTCGGCCAGCGGCACCGTGGCGGTGAGCACCACGGAACCGATCCGGGTCACCGAACCGGTGACCCGCCCGCGCCGCGCCGCCAGATCACCCAGCACCGCACCGACATAGTCCTCCGGCACGGTCGCGGTCAGCTCCACCAGCGGCTCGAGCACCACCATGGCACTGGCGCGCAGGGCTTCCCGCATGCCGAGCCGCCCTGCCGTCCGGAAGGCCAGGTCCGACGAATCCTTCGAATGCGTCGCACCGTCGGTGAGCGTGACCCGCACCCCGGTGACCGGATGGCCCGCCAGCGGACCCTCGGCCAGGGCGTCGCGGCACCCGGCCTCGACCGCGCGCACGAACTCCGCGGGCACCCGGCCGCCGACCACCGTGGACTCGAACTCGAATCCGGTCGCCCCGGAATCGGATTCGTCCAGCGGTCGCACATCGAACACGATGTGCGCCCACTGCCCGGATCCACCGTCCTGCTTGGCATGCCGGTAGGTGAAGCCCCGCACGCCCCGCACCACGGTCTCGCGGTACGCCACCTGAGGCCGGCCGACCGACACGCTCAGCCCGCGGTCGCGGCGCAGCTTCTCCACCACGACCTCCAGATGCAGCTCACCCAGCCCGGCCAGCAGCGTCTGCCCGGTCTCGGGATCGGTCCTCACGGTGAGCGAGGGATCCTCGTCGGCCAGCCGCGCCAGCGCGACCGCCAGCTTGTCGGACTCGGCACTGGATTTCGTCTCGACCGCCACCGACACCACCGGCTCGGTCGGAACCGGCGGCTCCAACTCGACCGGTGCGTCCGGCGCGCACAGCGTGGCGCCGACCCGGACCGACTTGGGCCCGACCAGCGCGACGATGTCACCCGCCACGGCGGAGTCCACCTCCTCGTGCCGGTCCGCCTGCACCCGGAGGATGCGGGCGACCCGCTCCCGACGGCCCGCACCCGCGTCGAGCACGGTGTCGCCCTTGGCCAGGACGCCGGAGTAGACGCGCACGAACGTGAGCCGCCCGGTCGGCGTGGCGTGCACCTTGAACGCCAGCGCCGCAAGCGGTTCCGCCGGATCCGCGCCGCGGCGCTCGTCCTCGGCGCCGACCGGCGGCCGGTCCAGCGGCGACGGCAGGTAGGCGACCACGGCGTCGAGCAGCGGCTCGATACCGATGTCACGGTAGGCCGCACCGCACAGCACGGGGACCACCTCGCCGGAGAGGGTGAGCTCCCGCAGCGCGGCGCGCAGCGTGTCCGCCGACAGCGCGGAGCGTTCGACGAACTCCTCCAGCGCCGCCGGATTCCGTTCCGCCACTGCTTCTTCCAGCTCCCGCCGGGCCTGCTCGACCGCTGCCACCAAGTGTTCGGGCACCGGTCCTTCGACCAGTCCGCCGTCCCAGTGCAGCGCCCGCAGGCGGACCAGGTCCACCACGCCGGTGAATACGTCACCTGCATAGACGGGCACCTGGATCGGTAGCGGAACCGGGTGCAGCCGTTCGCGGATGGAAGCCACGGTGGCCGTCAGGTCGGCTCCGGCCCGGTCCATCTTGTTTACGAACGCGACACGCGGCACGCCGTAGCGGTCGGCCCGCCGCCACACGGATTCGCTCTGCGGCTCGACACCGGCGACGGCATCGAAAACCGCCACGGCGCCGTCCAATACCCGCAGGGAACGCTCGACCTCATCGGAGAAGTCGACGTGCCCGGGAGTATCGATGACGGTGAGCCGATGGTCCGCCCATCGGCAGCTCACCGCCGCCGCGAAGATGGTGATGCCCCGATCCCGTTCTTGCGAATCGAAATCGGTGACGGTGGTGCCGTCGTGCACCTCGCCACGCTTGTGGGTGATCCCGGTGAGGAACAGCATGCGCTCGGTCACCGTGGTCTTGCCCGCGTCCACATGCGCGAGAATTCCGAGGTTACGAACGACAGCCAGGTTTTGTCGAGAAAGATTGGTACGCACGGTAATACGTCCTTCGAGCTGATCTTGTACAGAACAGCGCGATTCCCCGGGACGACAGAGGTCCGGGGTACTCAGTACCGGCCGCGCAGCCGGCACCGAGCCGGCGAAGACACCAGGATCACCTCGAAGCGCGGGCGGGCGACGACGGCGGTGCGATAGGTACGCATGGCCAGGCCCCTTCCTGCTCTCGAGTGTTCGGCGGGATCAACGGCCCCACCGCGTGAACCTAACAGTGCAACGCCATTGGTGTCGCGCGAATTTCCGCGCGGCACAAGGACCCTCACATCGACAGGTGCCCGAAGTGGATCACCGCGAGGTTGGCGGCCACCACCACCGGAAACGCGACCGCGGCCGTGCGGTAGCCGAGCTGCCAGAGTCCCGCCGCGGCGCCCCCGAAGACAGCGACCTTGGTGACCACGGCGGCCACCGGCACCGAGTAGGTCGCCTGCGGCGCGGCGAACAGGCCCCAGAGCACCATGGCGGCCACCGCCATGCCGACCCCCAGCAGCACCTTCGCCGCCCGGGTGTGCCCGGTGCGCACTCCCCAGAAGGCCAGTGCCGCAACGGCTACGAGTTCGAACGCGAACGCGAGGGTGAGATTGACGGCGGACCAGGCGGTACTAATCATGACGACTCCGAGATCGGTGCTCTCCATTCCGATCAATAGTCACAGATACACCGCCCCGAGTCAAGAGCAGTGCTCTCACAAGGTAGACGTTCCACGGATACGCCAAAGGCCCCCAGCATGATTGCTGGGGGCCTTCGCGAATGATGTTCCGGCGGTGTCCTACTCTCCCACACCCTGTCGAGTGCAGTACCATCGGCGCAGGTGGCCTTAGCTTCCGGGTTCGGAATGGGACCGGGC
>NZ_JBSGBY010000578.1:0-5450 GCF_053601505.1 Nocardia sp. NPDC004722 | reverse complement strand
TCCCGCTCGCGCCCTGCCCGTGATCGCGGGGGCGTGTGGAGGTCGCCGCGCCCCCGATCGGCTCGATGCCCGCGGCATCCGGTGTCTCGATACCCGCGCCATCCGGTGTTCCGGTGATATCGCCTGTGTGGTCTCGGGTCACGCGGACGTGTCAGGGTAAGCGGACGTACTGCAGCCCTGCGAGGGTGCCGAGCACCAGTTCATTCCCGGCGAGGGCGGGGGTGGCGAAGTGCGGGAGTGCACCGGTTGCGTACTGGGCGAGGATGTTTCCGGTCGCCGGGTCGAGGGCGTAGAACGTCCCGGCGTGCCAGTCGGCCGCCCAGACCCGACCGGCGGCCACGATCGGCGGGCCGTCGGCAGGGACCGTGGCACGCCACAGGACGGTGGCCGCGCCGGTCTCCGTGACACGCACCGCCCACGTGCCTTTGGTGCAGGGCAGATAGGCCACGTCGCCGTCGACGGCGGCCGCGCCGAAGGCCTTGCAGCCGGTGAAAACCGGTGCGGTGGTGGAGATTCCGCCCAGGTGCGCGGGATCGAGAAGGTAGCCGTCGCCGGATTTCCCGGCGATGAGCAGGCGGCCGTTCACCAGGGCCGGGTTCATGGTGCCCAGATCGCGGTCGGCGGCATTGTCCTGTGCCCAGGTCGCGGGCGCGAAGAAGTCGGCGCGCCGCAGGTCCGGGGTGAGGGCGACGACGGCGTCGGTGTCGTCGTAGGCCGCGCCCGCCTCGGCGTCGCCATTGCCGACCGAGTAGTACAGCAGGTCGCCGGACTGCGCCGGTGCGCCCGGTGCCCAGATGCCGCCGCGACCACCCGTCGCGGCCCGATACCAGGTGACGGCGGACGTCGAGACATCCACGGCGGCAACCGCTCCCGTGTAGGTGCCGCAATCGCCGTAATTGCCGCCGAACGCGGCGTAGACGTGGCCGGCGCGGACGGTCAGGGCGGGGCGTTGCAGGTAGGACGGCGCATCACCGAAGGGTGGGTCGACGGGGATACGCAGCGTGATCGCGCCCGTCGCCGCGTCGAGTCCGTAGAGGGTTTTGTGCGCACCGCCCGATTCGGCGACCACGTAGACGCGATGCGCGTCCGCATCGTAGGCGGGTGCGCCGGTGATGCCGACCGGATCGATATCACCGCACGGCAGGTCCGCGCCGGGCATCGGTTCGGCGAGGTGGGTGCGCCAGCGGACCGTGTCACCGGCGACGGCGTAGACCGAATCGTTCTCCGTCGCCGCGATCACGGTGTCGCCCACGGGAATCGGGCGACCGTATACGGCGCCGTCGAGGGCGAGGACGCCGGTCGCGGGCGGGGCAGGCGGGGGTGGGCTCGAGGTGGCGGCGCAGGCCGCGAGGATCAGCGCGCAGACGAGAAGCGCGGGGAGGGTGCGCGTCGCGTGTGTTGTCATGGCCACCCGCCGGTTGGGCTGATGTCCGACATGCTGCCACAAATGCACCGATGAATTCGGCCGCACCGTACCGTCTGTATTGATATGAGCGAACACATCCTCGAAACCGCCGACGTCGACCTGGCCTACGACGTGCTGGGTCCCGCGCCCGCCGACAGCGCCCAGCGGCCGCTGCTGATGATCGGCCAGCCCATGACCGCGGCCGGATTCGCCACGCTGGCTTCCTATTTCCCGGAGCGCACGGTCATCACCTACGACCCGCGCGGGCTGGGGCGCAGTGTCCGCAAGGACGGGCGCACCGACAATTCGCCGACCGTGCAGGCCGAGGACATCCACACCCTGCTCACCGCCTTGAACCTCGGGCCGGTCGACATGTTCGCCAGCAGCGGCGGCGCGGTCACCGCGCTGGCCCTGGTCGCAGCCCACCCGAACGACCTGGTCACCCTCGTCGCCCACGAGCCGCCCATACTGCCGGTGCTGCCCGACGCCGAGGCCGCCTTCCGCGCTCGCGCCGCGGTCCGCGACGCCTACGAGTCCAAGGGTTCCTTCGCCGGAATGGCCAGCTTCATCACCTGGTCGTCCTGGCAGGGCGAATTCACCGACGCCCTGTTCGCGCAGCTGCCCGCCGACCCCGCGATGTTCGGCATGCCGAGCGAGGACGACGGCACCCGCGACGACCCGCTGCTGTCGGAGCGCTCGTGGGCCATCACCGACTACTCCCCCGACATCGCCGCCCTGCAGGCCGCCCCCACCCGCGTCGTGATCGCCGTCGGCGAGGAATCCACGGGCACCCTCACCGCCCGCACCGCGACCACCACCGCCGCCCTGCTCGGCACCGATCCCGTCGTATTCCCCAGTCACCACGGCGGTTTCACCGGCCCCGACTCCGGCTACCCCGGCCAGCCCGAGCCCTTCGCGCGCACCCTGCGTGCGGTGCTGGACGGTGCGGCCGAGTAGTGACGTGAGCAACCCCCGCTTGCTGGTCAGATGTCCAGACCGATAGGCTGCGGGGGTTCAGTCCGTTGTAGTCCATGACCGGAGGTGAGTTGATGACCGCGCCGAAGACCGCTGTTGCCGGTGGCATCCGGGGTCGCCTCACCCTTCGCCTCGCGAACTGATCCCCACACCACCCGGTCACCGCGACCGGCTGCGGGCCCGCGTGCCCGCAGTGCGACAGCGGTCACTCCTGTATCCCCTTGTCCAGCATGACAATTCAGGAGTTTCGACCATGTCCAACACTTGGCTGACCCGCGCCGAGATCGACACCGACATCGACGTTGTTCGCGCAATCACTCTCGCTGCCTTCGACACCGCTGAGGAAGCCGACCTCGTCGACGCACTGCGCGTCGATTCCGGCTGGCTCGACGGGCTGTCGATGATCAGCACCGACACCCACGGCACGGCCATCGGTCACGCCCTGCTCACCCGCTGTCACATCGACGAGACTCCGGCGCTGTGCCTGGCACCGTGCTCGGTCCTGCCCGAATTCCAGCGCACCGGAGCCGGTTCCGCGGCAATCCGCGCAGTGCTCGATGCGGCCCGCGACCAGGGCGAGTCCTTCGTCGTAGTCCTCGGACACCCGGAGTACTACCCGCGCTTCGGTTTCGGCCGTGCCAGCGCCCACGGCATACGGCTCAGCATCGAGGTCCCCGACGAGGCCCTGATGGCCCTGTCACTCACCGATGCACCGCTGCCGAGCGGAACCGTCCGCTACGCAACACCCTTCGGTATCTGACCGTAGCCACCCGGTCCCCCGCGCGACGCGTGTCACCGCGCGGGGGACGCGGCGAGCATCCGACGCTCCATCGCCGAACCGCTACTGCCTGGTCATCCATACGTGGGTGACGGTCTGGGTGCTCTGCATCTCCACGACCCGGTAGTCCGGCAATGCGCCCAGGTTTTCGAAAAGCCGCTCCCCGGAACCCAGCAGGATCGGGACGATCGCCAGGTGTAGCTCGTCGACCAGGCCCGCGGCGAGGAATTGCCGCACGGTGCCCACTCCCCCACCCAAGCGGACGTCGAGGCCGTCGGCCGCCTCGACGGCGCGTTTCAGCACGGCTTCGGGGGTGTCGGCGATGAAGTGAAAGGTGGTGCCGCCCTTCATGGTCAGGGCGGGGCGGGGGTGGTGGGTCATGACGAAGGTGTCGTGGTGGTAGGGCGGGGTGTCGCCCCACCAGCCGGTCCAGTCGTGGTCGGGCCAGTCGCCGCGAATGGGGCCGAACATGTTGCGGCCCATGATGGTCGCGCCGATGTTGTGGTCTCCGGCTGCGAGGAGGTCGTCGTCGGGGCCGATTTCGCCGCCCGGCTCGCCGAGCATGGCGTTGCCGTAGCGGGTGCGGAACACCCAGTCGTGCAGGCCTTGTCCACCGGATCCCAGCGGCGCGTCCGCCGTCTGATCGGGTCCCGCGCCGAATCCGTCCAGCGAGACGGAGAAATTGTGGACACGAAGCTTCGGCATGACGCGTTCCTCTCGACCGAGTGGGCGGCGGCTCCGCCCTCACTCTGACATCGAATGGCGCCCTATCGAATCGACAGGGCCGAAACGCGGGCGGGTCAGGCCCAGCCGAAGAGGGTGTGGCCGAGCGTGTGGTAGCCGAGGACGGAGTCGACGGCCAGGCCGCAGAAGACCACGGCGAGGTAGTTGTTCGACTGGAGGAACAGGCGCAGCGGCTTCACCGATTCGCCCTTGCGGACACCGGAATACAGCTGGTGGGCCATGAGCAGGAACCAGGCTCCGGCGACCAGGACGGTGGCGGCGTAGATGACGCCCGCGGCGGGGGCCAGGGCGAACGTGGCCAGGACGGTCGCCCAGGTGTAGAGGACGATCTGCTTGGTGACGACCTGTTCGGTGGCCACCACCGGGAGCATCGGGACGCCCGCGGCCTTGTAGTCCTCCTTGTAGCGCATGGCCAGCGCCCAGGTGTGCGGGGGCGTCCAGAAGAAGATGACCAGGAACAGCACGATCGAGGGCCACCCGATGGTGCCGGTCACCGCCGACCAGCCGACCAGCACCGGCATACACCCGGCCGCGCCGCCCCACACCACGTTCTGCGAGGTGCGGCGCTTGAGGCCGAGGGTGTAGACGAAGACGTAGAACAGGATGGTCGCCACCACCAGCGCGCCGGAGAGCAGGTTGGCCTGCCACCACAGCCACGCGAAGGACGCCAGCCCGAGGGTGACGCCGAAGACGAAGGCGTTGCGGGTCGGCACCGCCTCCCGCGCGAGCGGACGCTTGGAGGTCCGCTTCATCACCTTGTCGATATCGGCATCGGCGACACAGTTCAGCGTGTTGGCGCTCGCCGCACCCATCCAGCCGCCGAACAGCGTGGCCAGGATGAGCCGGATGTCGACGTGCCCGCGGTCGGCCAGCAGCATCGTGGGAATCGTTGCGACGAGCAGCAACTCGATGACGCGCGGCTTGGTGAGCGCGATATACGCCAACACCCGCCTGACCACCGCCGAAAGCGGGCCGCTGCCCGTGACACGGTCGGCGAGCACCGCCCCGGAGGAGCCGTGAGCGCCACCCGGCTGTTGCCCAATCCGCACTGTTTCTCCTCGCACGCCGTGACTACTACAGAGCATGGTAGACCCACCGCGACCATGCTCCCGACCAGGTCCACCCGTGGCGCGCGGCGAGACCGGTTGGCAATGCGTACACCGGGTAGTCACGAACAGGTCGGCGGGCGGCTTCTATCGAGTGACACATCCGCCGGTGAATCCGGGTTCCCGTAGGACGAGGAAACGCCGCCCTTTAGGGTGGACGTAGATCGGTGCGCCGCATGTTCCCCCGAAGGCGGCGCATCACGGATCCACCGCAGCGAATCATCCCGCCGCCCACAACCGCATCGTTGACGAACAGGTCAGGAGAACCTCGGTCGTGTCAGTCACAGACGACATCCGCGCGCTCACTCAGCCGAATCACCCCACCGACTGGACCGATCTGGATACCAGATCCTTGGGCACGGTCGATATCACCTTGGACACCACGGTCAACTCCGCCGGGTGACAGCGATCGCCTTCCGGAATCGCGGACTGCCGAACCGGT
>NZ_JBSGBY010000577.1:0-5454 GCF_053601505.1 Nocardia sp. NPDC004722 | reverse complement strand
CGGGCCCCACGAACACACCAGGTCCACGTACTCGTTGCCGTCGGCATCGGTCAGCGTGCAGCCGCGCGCGGACGCGATGAATCGCGGCGTCCCGCCCACGGAGTTGAACGCGCGCACCGGCGAATTCACGCCGCCCGGAATGACCGCCGCAGCGCGTTCGAAAAGTTGAGCTGAGACCGGGACCGACACCTGGCTCACACGCGGAGAAGAACTCACGGCACCCAGTCTCTCAGCCGCCCCCAACGCCGTCCACGACAGGGTGTAGTCGAGTGGGCTCTCCCACAGCCGAACCCGCCATCCTCGCACTTCGCGGTGAACTCCGCACTCCAGAGGCAACCCGGCGCAGACCCGACTCGCCCGACCGGCAACACGCCGGAGTGAGTTTCGGACAACGTTATTCGCTAGCCGATTGCCAGTGCGTAATGTCTCGACGCAGGAGACGGCTTCAGCGAGAGGGCGAAACGATGCGGGTCGTTCTGTTCGGGGTTGGAATCGCAGCGGTCGCGGCCGGGATCGTGGCCGGCGGCGGCACCGCGTCCGCCGGAGTGCCGGTGGCCCAGATCGATCAGGGCCGGGTGGGGGTGGCCTTGTCGCACGACGAGACCGTCGCCATCGCTGACGGCCCATTACCTGCCGTGATCAGTATGTTCGTGCCCTTGAGCCGAATGGGTGCCGGACTGCAGCCCGACACCAACATCTATAAGGACGACAAGGGCGGCGTACATGCCTCACTGCGCCAGGTGATCATGGAGGCGGGGGATCACCCCGACGGCAATGTGGTGGTCTTCTTCAACGCCCCGGGTTCACGCGGCGGACGAGTGCTGGATATTTACCAGAACTGGGGTTGAGCGCCGATCGGGTTAATGGCGGCACGGTCTGCGGGCGCGCCGCCACCAGCCCTTGACACGGTCCGCTATGAAAGCGGAATCCCCAGGCAGAACACCGCCCATCCGGTGGAGAGCAGGCAATCCAGCTGCGGCGGTAGTAGGTCCTGCCAGGACGTCGATGCTGGCTGCGACCGGAAATCCGGGACGGCATCCACCGAAGCCGCGGCCGGAGCCGCGGCCACAGCGCCGACAACCCCGGTGGCCAGCACCGCGGCGGCGGTGCGTTTCACGAGATCTGTGCGCTTCATGCCCATCATGTTCCGCGCTTACCCGGACGAGTCCAAGGCAAAACCCGACTTCGCACCCCCGGACAACGGTGTGTCGCAGTGAAAACGTCAGCGCGCCCGGCGGAAAGCCCGCGCCAGCACATCGATCATCAGCAGCCCCGCCCCGATCGCGGCCGCCGCGGCCACGGCCAGCCACGGCCCCACATAGCGCGTGGCGCTGAACGCCGGAACATCACCCTGCGGCTTGAACACGGTCGTCTGAATGCCATTGCGCCAGCACCACACCGCCGCCACCACCAGCAGCGGTACGAGCACGAATTCGGCGAACACGGTCAGCCACCGCATCACTGCGCCTCCTTCTTCTCCTCGACCGTCCCACCGTTCAACCGTTCCAGCGCGGCCGTCAGCTCGGCGCGCAGGGTGACGTGATCGCGCGCCCATGCCTGCACCAGGCGGCCGTCGGTGAGCTTCAGCCCGATTCCCTTGCGCCGCCGCGGCACTCCGCTCAGTTCCCCGAGCGCCCGCGCCGACTGCCAGTCCTCATAATCCCAGGACTCCTCGTCATCCTCCGGCAGCACCTCGGCGATGTCGCGCAGCGGCATCGTTTCGGTGCCCTCGCGCAGCGTGTCCGCGGTGAGTTCGACACTGATGTGCCGCTTGCCCGCCACCACCTGCAGCCAGACGAATCCGGCCAGCAGCAGCGCGCAGAAGGCCAGGCCGAACCAGTGGACGGCCCCGCCGCGAATCACCTCGATCAGCAGGATGATCGCGCACATCGCGGGCCCGTAGGCGATGGTCCGCCAGCGCGCGCCGGGTTCGGAGAACAGCACGGCCCCGGGGGCGTCGATGGACTCACTCATGCGTCGAGCGTAGAGAGCGCGGGATCGATCAGCGGGCCAGGCCCGGAATCAACAGCACGGCGAGCGTGAGCAGTCCGAACAGGAACAGCAGACTCAGCACCAAGACATCCCGCCGCAGGCTGTGCGGTTGCTGGATCACCACTCGCATCGTTGCTCCGCCTTCCCGGCGCCCCAACGCGCCATAACACAACGTATGGCGACCGGCTGCCGGTTCCCGAAAATCCCTGTGACTGCCCTCACCTTACCCGTTAGTACGCCCGTAACAAACTCGGAAGTATCTACTGGGCCGGGGGACGGAAGAATGCCTCGGATTCGGCCCGGTAGCAAAGGAATACGGCGCCGCCCGCCAGCACCGCCTGCACGATTCCGGCGCCGCCCGCGACCAGTCCGGCCACCCCCTCCTTGCCCCCGAAACCGAAAAGCGTGCTCACCGCGCCGATCACCAGGAAGACCCCGAATCCGGTGAGAAGTGCTCGCGCCCAGTTCTTTCCGCGTCCCAGCTGATACACGAACGCCACCCCGACGCCGGTGAGCACCAGCCAGAACAGCGCCACGAGCACGAACACGATCACCACCCAGACCTGCACCTGCGGCAGCGTCACGGTCGGCTGCTGCGCCTTCACCTGGTCGAACATCTGCTGCGCCAGTTCCCGCCGCTGCCCGAACTGCGCGATCAGCGTGGCGATCAACTGCACCACCCCGACCCCCAGGGCCGCGTACCAGAGTTGACCGGCGGTGCGCACGTCTTCGGGAGCCGGGCGCGAAATGCCCGGCGGGACCATCGGATTCACGTCGACAGCTACTCGATCCGGCTCACGCCAGCCAGTGCGCGGCTTCGGTGGCCCAGTAGGTGAGCACCATGTCCGCACCCGCGCGCCGGATGCCGAGCAGCGATTCCAGGATCGCGCCCTTGCGATCGATCCAGCCGTTCTGCGCGGCCGCGGTGATCATCGCGTACTCGCCGGAGATCTGATAGGCCGCCACCGGCACGGTGGACCGATCCGCGACCTCGCGCAGAATATCCAGGTACGACATGGCCGGCTTGACCATGACGATGTCGGCGCCCTCCATGAGATCCAGTTCCAGCTCGCGAATCGCCTCGCGCCGGTTGGCCGGATCCTGTTGGTAGGTGCGGCGATCGCCTTGCAGCGAGGAACCGACCGCCTCCCGGAACGGGCCGTAGAAGGCGGACGCGTACTTGGCCGCGTAGGCGAGGATGCCGGTGTCGGCGTACCCGGCGGCGTCCAGGCCGTCCCGGATCGCGCCCACTTGACCGTCCATCATGCCGCTGGTGCCCAGCAGGTCGGCACCGGTTTCCGCCTGTGCCAGCGCCATTTCCACGTAGCGGGTGAGGGTGGCGTCGTTGTCGACCGCGCCGTCGGCGTCGAGGACGCCGCAGTGCCCGTGGTCGGTGAACTCGTCGAGGCAGGTGTCAGCCATCACGACCGTGGACCCGCCCACCTCGTGCACCAGCGCCCGCAGCCCGCGGTTGAGGATCCCGTCCGGATCGCTGGCCCCGCTGCCGAGGGCGTCCTTGTCCTCCGCCTTCGGCACGCCGAACAGCATGAGGCCGCCGACCCCGGCCGCCACCGCCTCCACGGCGGCCTTGCGCAGCGAATCCATGGTGTGCTGGTAAACGCCTGGCATGGAAGAGATCTCACGCGCCTCGTCGAGCCCGTCGGCCACGAACATGGGCAGAATCAGATGCCGCGGCTCCAGGCTGGTCTCGGCGACGAGCCGACGCATGGCGGGAGTGCGGCGCAACCGCCGAGGGCGGTCCATTCCGGTCATACCCGCATGATATGCCCGCCCGTTACACCGGGTGCGCGCGCCTCGTCGGCCCGCCCGCCGATGACCTTGAAAGACATTGTGAGCAGCGGATTTTGTCGGTGGGTCCGGGTAGAATCGAAGATGTGTTCGATGGAGGAGCGGTGTTCGAACGAGCACCGTGAATCCGGATCGCGACGGGAGGAGTGGTCGTGCTCGCAGCAGTTACCAGCATGTCCGACAAGAGGAACCAGGCCGGAGTGCCGAAGAAGGGGGACGCGATCGATCACGCGTGGGTGCCGCTGGCCAAGCAGCCGCTGCCCGCGGGACGCCCGCGCTCGTGGTACATCTCGCACAACCGACGTTTGAAGGCGATGCGCCTGGCCATCGCCCTCCTGGACTCCGGCGCTTTCAGCCCGGACCAGGCCACGAACGAAAAGATCCGCGAGACAGCCGAAGTCGTCGGCGTCCACTGGCCCTCCGACGCCACCTGCCGCATGGTCCGCCGCCTGATGGCGGCCCAGCGCTGAACGACGGGGGAGGCTCTCCGACGACCACACAAGAGGACGTCGGAGAGCCTCGACCGCAGCAGGCCACCCCTAACTGTTGGGATCGCAATGCGCTGTGCACGGGCTGCCACTGGTGCCGCTGAACAGAGGTCCCAGCAACCCCAGCAACACGGTCGAGACCGAGCTCCCAGTGGAAGTACTGTCGCCGATCGGGGCAACGGGCGCGGGTGTCGCCGAAGCCACCGAGGGCTGGGCCACGAAGGCGATCGCGGACGTCAGGATCAAACCGGCCACCATGCGCTGCATCACTTTTCCCCCTTCGAGAATCGAATACTGAACGCAGCATAGGCAGTTCGCCCCGAAATGAAATGCCACAATTTCAATGGGCGTTTGCCCCATACTCCGAACCACTCCGGGCCCCCGCATCTCGACGATGCGGGGGCCCGGAATAGTTATCGGTCTCGGCCGGAAGCTCAGCGGCTGCGGCGGCTCTTCTTGCGGGGCGGGGGCAGCAGGCCCTCGGCGCGGAGGTGGGCGGCGTGTTCGGCGAGAGCTTCGACGAGGGGGCCGACCTGGGCTACCTCGGGCTGCACGTCCACGCGCAGGCCGAATTCGATGGCGGTCTCGGCGGTTTTCGGGCCGATGCAGGCCACGATGGTGCGGGCGTGTGGCTTGCCCGCGATGCCGACCAGGTTGCGCACGGTGGAGGACGAGGTGAACAGGACCGCGTCGAAGCCGCCGGTCTTGATCATCTCGCGGGTCTCCGCGGGCGGCGGGGACGCGCGCACGGTGCGGTAGGCGGTGACGTCGTCGATCTCCCAGCCGCGGTCGCGCAGACCCTCGGCGAGGGTCTCGGTGGCGATGTCCGCGCGCGGCAGCAGCACCCGGTTGACCGGGTCGAAAACGTCGTCGTAGGGCGGGAAGTCGGCCAGCAGGCCCTCGGAGGACTGCTCACCGGACGGCACCAGCTCGGGGTTGATGCCGAAGGAGCGCACCTTCTCCGCGGTGGCCTCGCCGACGCAGGCGATCTTCACGCCGCTGAAAGCGCGCGCGTCCAAACCGAATTCGCCGAACTTCTCCCACACCGCGCGCACCGCGTTGGTGGAGGTGAACACCACCCACTGGTAGCGGCCGTCGACCAGGCCCTTGACCGCGCGCTCCATCTGCGCGGGGCTGCGCGGCGGCTCGACCGCGATGGTCGGGA
>NZ_JBSGBY010000576.1:0-5457 GCF_053601505.1 Nocardia sp. NPDC004722 | reverse complement strand
GCGACTCACCCTCGACGGCCGCGAGATCGCCACCGAACTCCAGATCGACGCCGACTGGACGCGCGCCGCAACCATGCCGCAGCAGACAAAGCCGCATCCAGACGGCGGCGAAGGCGTCCACTACCCGTACTGCTTCCTCCATCACCTGGCCAGCGCGCGGGGCACCATCGAGTACATCTTCGACGTCGCCGCGCTGCGGACGCGCACTATCGAGCACCTCGAAATCGACACCAGCAGTTAGTGATTCGAGAGTTCCTTCTGCAGCGTGACGACGTGCCGCCCGGGCCTTGGCTCGCGGCCTGGTTGCTGTACCAGTTGAGGCTGCGGCCGAGCGGTCCGTGCGTCGGCTCTCGTATTCCTTGGTTCCGCACTAATTTTGCGGGTTGTGCCGTGGGTCACGGCTGGGTTAGCGTCTCGTATCCGAAACCGGATAGTCCCAGTTTTTGGCCGGCCGGAGGCAGTGCGGTCGGAGATACGAGGAGACCTCGATGATGAGGCGAAGCATTCGCAGGGCGTGTGTGTCGGCGGTGGTCTTGGCGGTGGCCGGAAGCGTTCTGATCGGGGGGACTCCGGCGTCTGCGGAGGAAATCGATGCTGGGACAACGGCTCAGAGTGTTTTCGATAATCTCGGGCCGCATGCGGTGGCTACTCCTACGGTGACGAATCCGTGTCAGGAGTCGGTGGCGGGGATGATCGCGCATATCACCGTGCATCTGTTCGGGAATCGGGATGATGCCGAGTGCACGCAGGCATTTCCCTATGGGTTGCAGTCGCCGATCGGGGTGAACACCTACTACCCGGCTGATATCGGGGAGATGGACGGTGCGCCGGTGATCGTGTTCGAGGGTGGGATTCTGTCGAATCCCGGGAACTACGACACGCTCGCGCGGCAGTGGGCCAGTCATGGGTTCGTGGTGGTGATGGCGTACGACTTCTTCAATTCCACGCCGGATATGCCCGCGCTCGGGCTGGGGGTGGCGGTCGTGCAGAACCGGGATCCGAATTCGCCGCTGTTCGGCAAGATCGACCTGAGTCGTACTGTGCTGGCGGGGCATTCGGGTGGCGGGCAGGCCACCTTGCAGGCCGCCGCGTTGTTCCCGCCGCTGGTGGGGGCAGTGGATCCCAAGCTGCGGATCATCGGCGCGCTGGCCATCGAGCCCGGGCCGTTGGCGGTGGGGGCGCTGGTCGGGGTGCCCACCCTGTTCCTCACCGGCTACAACGATTTCGTCGTCCCGGACTTCGCGTGGGTGCGGTGGTGGGAATACAACCTCACCTTCAATGCCCCGGCCTGGATCGCGAATGCCCGTGGCGTGAGCCATTTCTCGCCGCTGGACGGGCCCGGCGCGTACCTGTCCTCGGGAACCGCGCTGGCCTGGCTGGAGTACATCGCCTTCGGTGACGACACCGCCGCGCAGTTCTTCGTCGGGCCCGACTGGAAGCTGAAGGACGACAAGACCTACTTCAGCGTCGAGCGCAACGCCCTCGCGAACGGGCTGGCCCGATGACCCGCGCCGCCTGGATCACCGGGCTGCTCGCCGCGGTGATCACCACGCTGCCGCTGGTCGCGCCGGTGGCGACCGCCGCACCCGGTGCCCGGAGCTGTGCCGAACCGGTGCCGGGCCAGCCATTGCCGCGCGCGAATCCCGAAGACGTCGGCATGGATTCGGCCAAGGTCGCCGACGCCCTCGATTTCGGCACGCGGGCGGGCGGTGTCGCCGTGCAGATCTACCGCCACGGCTGCCTGATCGGCGATCGCACACCGAGCGGGAACCTGCCGCTGCCGCTGGCCAGCGCCACCAAGGGCGTCACCGCGGCGATCGTCGGCCGCGCCGTTACCCTGGGCTACTTCGGGGTCGACGATCCGCTCTCGACGTTCTTCCCCCAGGCCGATGCCGCCCACGCGAATCTCACTGTGCGGCAAGTACTCACGCAAACAACCGGACTGCACTTCAGCTGGCCCGCCGATATCGCGGGGCTCTACACCGACTCCGCGCTGCAGACGCTCGCCGAGCCCGCCGACTACCCGCCCGACAGCACCTTCCAGTACGCACAGAACGTCATCGCCCTGCTGCCGAAGATCATCGAGCGCACCACGGGCAGCGACTTCCAGGACTTTGCGCAGCGAGAAGTGTTCGGGCCCTTGGGTATCGCGCGCGGCGACTGGATCTGGCTGCGCGACCGCAGTGGCATCACCGCCGTCAACGGCGGCCTGGCCATGCGCCCCGACGACCTGGCCCGGCTGGGCCGATTGATGCTGCAACGGGGTCGCTGGGGCGATCGGCAGTTGATCGACCCGGGCTACATCGGCCAGGCCACCACGGGCACCGCCGCGAACCCCGGCTACGGCTTCCTCACCTGGCTCAACTCCGGCGACACCTACAAAGGCACCGAGGTGCCCACCGCCGTCGGCTACGACCGCCCGCAATTCCCGGGCTCGCCGCGCGACCTCTACTCCTTCGAAGGCGCGCTGGGCCAGTTCGTCACCGTCGTCCCCAGCCGCGACCTGGTCATCATCCGCATGGGCATCCCCCTGCGGGTCGACCTCGGCAACCCGGTCGGAATGCTCACCGGCAGCGGCAATCCCGACAACAAGGAACTCTACGAACGCCTCACCGCCGCCGTCACCGACCTCCCCGCCGAACCGTATGTCGACCCGTACAGCCTGCCGAACCCGCCCATGCCCGTCCGCGACCTCGACGATGTCGGCAAGTTGATCGACCCGGTCACCGCCGCGAACATCCTGCTCGGCGTCGGACCCTACGCGTCGACCGCCTGCAACATCCTGTGGTGCGACGGCAGACCTGTTCCCGCCGACGTGTTCCGGCTCGTGCTCGACGTCGGCGGCCAGCTCGCGGGAGTGGTGACGGCGCTGGGTAACACTCCGAGGTGAGCTCCCGCCGACCCCGGTTCAGGACTGGCCCTGTACCGCTTCGCGGCGGTAGGCCCGCTGCGGCAGCAGCAGCGCGGGAATGAGAGCGACAGCGGTGAAAGCCAGTGCCCACCAATAGGTGTGGGTGAAGGCCGCGGCGTCGGGGAGCCGGTGGTCGGTGTCGCGTTGGAGCAGGACCAGCAGGGCCGCGACGCCGAAAGAACTGCCCGCACGGATGCCGACGTTGGTGGCGGTGGTGGCCGACGGGATATCCGTGTGGCGCAGGGTGCGGTAGGTCGCGCCCATAGCGGCGGGCATGATCATGCCGTGACCCAGGCCGAGCGCGAACAGGATCGTTAGGACGGCGATATCGCTTGTGCCCTGGCCGATTCGGGTGAGAGTGAGGACACCGAGCGCGACCACGGGCAGGCCGGTCAGGATCAGAAGCCTGGGGGAGTATTTGTCGCTGAGGCGGCCGGTGAGCAAGGTGGTGATGATCGCACCCACGCCGAGAGGCGCGACCATCGCTCCGGAACGCAGCGGGGTGTCACCGTCGACGATCTGGAAGGCCAAGGGCAGCAACGCCATCAGGCCGGAGAGCACGGCGATGTAGACGAACATCATCGCGTTCACAGCGGCGAAGTTCCGATCGCGCAGCAGCCGGACATCGACCAGCGCCGCCTCGCCCCGGCGCAGGGCATGCAGGACATAGCAGCCGATGAGTGCCGCTCCGGTCAGTACAGCCGCCGCGACCCGCATATCGGTGAGGCTCGTGCCGCTGCCCGCCTGCGCGGTGCCGTACACCAGCGCACCCAAACCCGGTGACAGCAGCGCCAATCCGAGGCGATCGAGGTCGGCGTCGCGGTCACGGGCCGGGTCGGGCGGCAGCAGCGCGATCGCGGCGACCACCGCGAGCGCGCACAACGGAACATTGATGTAGAACATCCAGCGCCACGACAGGTGAGCGAGGATCAGCCCGCCGACCGTCGGGCCGAGAACCGGGGCGAGCATGGCCGGGACCGCCACCGCGCTCATCACCCGGCCCATGCGGGCGGGGCCCGCGGCGCGCGCCAGCATGGTCTGCCCGATCGGCATGACCATGCCCGCGCCGAACCCCTGCAACAGCCGGAAAACGATGAGCGCGTAGATGTTCCAAGCCGCACCGCACAGCACCGAACCGGTGATGAACAGCAGCAGCGAGACGATCCACATCGTCTTGGGGCCGAAGCGCACGATCGCCCACCCCGACAGCGGGATACTCGCCGACAGCGCCAGGGTGTAGCCGGTCAGCACCCACTGGATCGTGGCGAGCGGTGTATGGAACTGCGCGCCCAGGGTATTCACGGCCACGCTGGTGATCGTGGTGTCCAGGATGGTCATGATCGCACCGAGCACCACCACGATCACCAGCTTGCGCAGGGCGGGGTCGAATTCGGTCGAAGCCGTTGGGGCCGTTGTCATCTGCGTACTCCCCGCCCTCACCCGGATTACAGCCAGCCCCGGCGCGACCGGGCGTAGCGGGGTTTGAGCACGTAGCGGTAGAGCGCCCGAATCGGGCCGGGCAGGAAGCCGAGCATCTTGGCCTGCGCCTCGGCGGGCGCGGCATCCAGCGCCCACGGCAGATACTCGGTCACGGCGCCGAGCCCGTTGCGCTTGCGCATCTCCTCACCGAACGCCGCCCAGCCGGGCCCGCCGACGGTGCGATCGATGAGCGGCAGCGCCACCTGCTCCTCGTGCGTGAAATGGGTGTCCATGGCCGCGGCCAAATCGTCTACGGCGGAACGTAAGTCGCTGTCACCACCGGCCATCCCGGCCTCGACCTTGATCAGCAATTCCTCGAGACCTTCGTGCTCGGTCTCCATCTCGTCGAGGATCGCCAGGTCGGCCGGATCGGTGACCGCGGCACGCACCAGCGGCCACAGGGCGGCGTCCTCGGTGCTGTGATGCCGGTCGAGCTGGCGGCGGAAGGTTTCCCATCCGACCCGCACCGACGGCTCACCGAGACGGCCCTCGGAGACCGCGGCGGTGAGGCGGATCAGATCGCGCATGCATGCGTCGTGGGCCAGGTACATGCCGAAGAAGTCGATTGTCGTGGTCGGTCTGTGGTTGTTCATGGTCGTCCACTCTCGAACAATTTAATTAGACTGTGTGTATGAATAAAACAGGTCCGCCGGGTACTGTCAAGGCCATGAGCCCACGCCAATACAACCTGGGGAAGCGCACCGCGCAGATCGAGCAGAGCCGCCGCCAGGTGCTCGACGCGGCCCGGGCACTACTGGGCGAGGCCGACAGCTACACCGGATTCACCCTGGACGCGGTGGCCAAGCGCGCGGACGTGGCCCGGGCCACGGTCTACTACCAGTTCAAATCGAAAACCGGTCTGCTGGAAGCGGTCTGCGACGACCTCGGCGAGGCGGGCGGGCTCTCGGAACTGGTGAAAGCCTTCACCGACCCCGAACCACGCGCGGCGCTGGCCGAATTCATCGCCTGCTTCGCGCGCTTCTGGCAGGCCGACCGCCCCGCCGGTGCTCCCCTGCTGGCCGTACCGGTCGGTGCACGATAGGTTTCCGAAGGTGGCAGTGAGTCTG
>NZ_JBSGBY010000575.1:0-5491 GCF_053601505.1 Nocardia sp. NPDC004722 | reverse complement strand
GGATCGCCACCGCCGGTCGCGGCGAGGAATACCGGGCCGCCACCTTGGAACGTCGCGTCGTCACCGCCTGCACGCCGAAGGTGACTTCCATTGCGGCACGGCCGAATCCGCGTCCGTCGCGGGGCACGTGATGGTTGAGCCGGCGCAGCCGGACCCCGTCGGTGTCGGTGTCGACGCGAAACGGGTCCCGCTCGGCGGCGCGCTGCCAGGCCGGATAGTGCGTGACCCCGGTCAGCACCCGCACCTCGTGGCCGCGGGCGGCCAGTCCCACCGCGAGACCGGTTGTGTACGGGGCGATCCCGGTCGGCTCGGGGGCATAGTTGATCCCCAGAATCACCACCTTGACCGTTTTCCTCGACACGGAATCCGACATTAGCGGCCCGGGCACCCATCGGCGCGTCGACCGATTCGCGGAGGTCAACGGCAGCGCGACCCTACCCACCGCACTACTCGCCGGTGGCCGGGCGCGCACCGAGCAGCCCGGACAATTTGCGGACTCCGCGCTCGGCGGTGATCCGCTGCCGTTTCGCGTACAGCGACGCGACGGCCCGGCGGGCCTGCGACCGCTGTTGCGGGGTGAGGTCGGATTCGGCGATCCAGCGCAGCCATTCGCGACATTGCAGGGTGGTGGACATGCGCGCCTGCCAACTCGGCACATCCAGCTTGCGCGCCATGACCTTCTGCCGATCGTGCTGCCAGTGTCGACCGCCGAGCACCTCGGGCACATGCCCCCATCGCCCGGCCAGGGCCAGCTTCCCGGCGTACACCTCGTCTTCGCGCAGCATATTGCGGCGCACGATGCGACTGGCTGGTTCGCGATGGAACAAGGCGTACAACGGATCCAGCAGCAGGAAGCTCTCGTTGAGCAGGCGCAGCATCTCGGTGAAGCGCACGGCCGGATCCTCCGAGAGCAACGCCGTGCCGTCGTAGAGCGCGCTCTGGTGCGCGCCGTCCGGGCCGACGTAGTCCAGCTGGGTCGTCACCAACAACAGGTCAGGGTCGGCGTCGAACACGTCGAGGCAGCGGGACACGTAATTCGGTTCCAGCCAGTCGTCATCGCCGATCCACCGGAAGTACTCGCCCTTCGCGGCGTTCATGGCGACGACGAAATTGCCCATCAGGCCCACGTTGACGGCATTGCGGCGGTACACGATCCGGCTGTCCTCGGCCGCGAGGTCCCGGCAGACCTCCTCGGTGGCGTCGGTCGAGGCGTTGTCGGAGATCAGCAGTTCCAGGTTCTCGTGGTCCTGGGCCAGTACCGATTTGACGACGGCCGGAATCCGGTCCGCACCATTGCGAACCGGCAGTCCGATGGTGACCAGGGTGTGTGAGTCACGCAAGTGAGTTCCCTCCCAACTCGGGTGGCACGCGATGGTGTCGCGCGGTATCGAGCAATCAGACTCGCTCGAGCCATATTTCGCGCCAGAACGAGACATACTCGCGCGGGCAGTTCGCGTGGTAGACGCCCTCGCAGAACACGTTCTCGAGCACGATCGCCGGGGTTTTCATGATCACCAGTTCGCCGGTGGTCTCGTCCAGGCAGCGGGTGATGCGCGCCTGCACCCGGGCGGTGCGCCCGCAGAAGCGGGCCGCCTCCTCCTCGAACCCCATGCCGCGATTGAGCCGGTGCTCGTTGAGGGTGAGTTCGATCTGCTCCTTGGACTTGATGCGCACCAGCTCGCCGGGTTGCAGATCCAGGTGCGCCACCGGGGTTTTCCCGACCGCGCGACCGCGCACGAAACCCCATTCCGTTCCCCCGCGGAACTGGAGCCGTGCGGGCAGCACCCGTTTGCTCACCGCCTGCAGCCGGTTGAACATGGCGAAGAAGAAGGCCGTCAAGGACATCCACACGGTGGCGTTGCCGACCTGGACGTCCTCGACGTACTGGCGTACATCGCGGAACGGCAGGCACGTCGGTGCCGCGCGCATCATCTCCGTCGACTGGCAGGAGTAGCGGTCCTTGCCGCTGTCCAACGGTGGCTTGCGCGTATTGATCTCGAGAATTTCCAGATCGATGCGGGTGCCGTCGACGGGGGTCGGTGGTGTGCCCGGCTCGACGCGCTTGAGCCACGCCTGTTTCCAGTACAGGCTGCACGCGGTCTGGCAGCCGCCGTGTGCGCTGCCGCCGCAGCGGGCGCCGGTGAGGTGGACGGTCTCGGTCAGCCGGTGCATTCCGGTGCGGCCGTAGGGATCACACACTTTGTTGGCGACCTTGTGGACGGTCAGCCGCTGCCCACAGAACTCCAGCATTTCGGGCATGAACGGCAGATTGTCCAGCTCGCCGCGCTCATCGAGGGTGGCCAGGATCTCGGCCGCGCTGCGCACCTCGACCAGATCACCCACCCGCAGTCCCGATGTCGTCTCGGCAACGGACTGGGTCATGCGTTTTCCTCCATGTCAGTAGGCCAATTCAGAGGCCGTGTCAGTAGGCACCGTCACTGCGGGTCACCGCCGTGATCGTCTTGGCGATGATCAGCAGGTCCTGCACCATCGACCAGTTCTCGACGTAGGACAGGTCCAGGCGGACCGACTCGTCCCAGGACAGGTCGGAGCGGCCGGAGACCTGCCACAGCCCGGTCACGCCGGGCTTGACCAGCAGTCGCCGCCACACCTTGCCGTCGTACTGTTCGACCTCGCTGGCGAGCGGCGGGCGCGGCCCGACCACGCTCATCTCGCGTCGAATCACATTGATGAACTGGGGTAGTTCGTCGAGGCTGTAGCGGCGCAGGACGCGCCCGACGGCGGTGACCCGCGGATCCTCGCGCATCTTGAACAGCGGGCCCGCGCCCTCGTTGTGCGACAGCAGCGCGGCGCGGCGGCGGTCGGCGTCCTGGAACATGCTGCGGAACTTGATCATCCGGAACGGCACGCCGTCCAGGCCGATCCGCTCGGAGCGGTAGAACACCGGGCCGCGGCTGTCGAGCTTGATCGCCACCGCCGCGACCACCATGACCGGGGAGACCAGCAGCAGGGCGAGGATCGCGAAGGTGAGGTCGAACAGCGCGCGGCCGAACGAACGCGACCGGCCGTACTGCGGTTTCGCGATGTGCAGCAGCGGCAGATTGCCGATCGGTCGGATCGACATGCGTTGATCGGCCACATCGACGAGACCCGGTGTCACCACAACGTCCACGCCCAGCGGGCCGAGTTGCCACACCAGATCGTTGATGCCGCGGGTGCCGAGATGTTCGGTCGCGGAGATGGCCACGATATCGGCGCCGGTCTCGCGCACCGCCTCCAGCACGGTCATGGCCCACCCGGCGATCAGGGGCACCTCCGTGAGCGCCTGCTCGCCTTCGTGTTCCTTGTCGTACGGGCTGTAGACGCCGACCACCGAATAGCCGACCGCGGGATCACGCGCGAAGCAGGTCATCATCTCGCGGGCGGCATCGGGACCGCCGACCACCAGAACCGCGGTGCGGCAGCGGCCCTTGCGGCGCTGCGACGCGGCGTAGCGCCGCCACGCGACCCGATTGCCGAGCAGGCCGAGCAGACCGAAGGGCAGTGCGATGGCCAGGTATCCGCGCGCGAAGTCCAGGCGTAGCAGCAGCGAGACGATGGCGATCACGCCGAATAGTCGCAGCGTGGCCGAGGTGACCTGCCGATACTCCTCCAGCCCGGTCCCGAGCTGGCCCGGCGAACCGGTATTGCCGCCCACCAGGAAGCTGAACCAGCCCAGGGCCAGCAGCAGCGAGATGATCGAGTACCCGATGCTGGCATTGCCCGACCAAGCGGTCAGTTGTGCGTTCTTGTCGATGCCGCCGAACCGGATCAGTTGTGCCGCACCGACGGCGGCGACGAGCACCAGCGCCTCGCCCACCCTGACCCGGCGGCCGTACTCGGCCTGCCATCGCTCACGGTCGGAGCGCCATTCGCGCGCAGACCCCCGGATCCGAATCCGGTCAATCTGGAAGGCCATCCGCGCTCCGTCCCCACGCCAAATTGCCACGTTGCCGGCGTTCCCCCGTTGGACACCCGCGCCGAATATTATCGGTTTCACCCGCTGCAGGTCCATGTTCCACCCGCAGCCCGGAGATTCTCTGTAGTTCGCGAAATCTTCTGTATGCCAACATATTTGATGCGTCCCATCGAAGGTTCGCGGTGCAATCCTCGCCAGGGTCCGGACCGTCGTGGGCACGAGCGACCGAACCAGGGCGAAATGGACTGGGCCCCAAGGGAGCCGAGAACCCCATCCCCGCCGATGGAGTCACTCCTGCTGTCGCCCGGCCGTCGTCCGGCGTTACGGAATATCCCACCGTCACGGCGGGTTTTTCCGCCGGGCCCGGCCGACCTGGCCGGTACGCCCGCGGACCGGGCCGGTGAGCGGTGAAACGAGCCCGTCATCGGTGAAACGTAGACTGTCCCCGACGAATCCGGACCGACACGAGGGATGCCACCCCCGCATGACAGCCCAGGAAGAGGACACCGCCGCGGCCCCGGCGCGGACGCGGCCCCGCGTATTCGGGCGGCGGCCGCGATTGCTGTGGATTCTCGTGACGGTCGGTGTGCTGATCGGGACGACCGCCGGTGCGGGGATGCCGGTCTACGCCTTCCCTCAGATCGATCAATTGCGCCACGCGGACGCGATTTTCGTCCTCGGCGGCGAAGGGTTCCACCGCTACCCCTACGGTCTTTCGCTCGGGGGCGCGGGCTGGGCGCCGACGGTGGTGATCTCGAATCCCTACGGCACCCGCGACGACTGGCTCACCAACGTCTGCAACACCCCGCAGACCTTTCAGCTCGACTGCTTCGTGCCGGACCCGCCGACCACGAAAGGCGAAGCGCGCGAGCTGCGGCGGCTCGCCGCCGAGCACGGCTGGAAGACGGTCATCGTGGTGACCTTCCGGCCGCACATCTCCCGCGCCCGCTACATCCTCGAGCAGTGCTTCGACGGCAACCTGGTGATGATCGAGAGCCCCGAGAAGATCACCTGGTACCGATGGATCTACGAATTCGGCTACCAGACGGTCGGATACGCGCGGGCGGCACTGCAGAGCGGCTGCTGACGGCGGCTACCCGAGCCGCCATCGCCACCTAGGATGACCGGCATGGCTTCGGGGCAGTGGGCATGGCGACTGCGGGTCGCCCGGGTGCTGGTGTATCCGCTGTGGCGCGCCGCCGCGTCCTGCGCCGCGGTACGCGCCGATATCGCGTGGTGGGTGCGCTGCATCGACGCGCCGAAACTGCTGGTACTGGACGAATACTCGCGCTTCGCCTATCTCGCGGCGGCCCTGCCCGAGTTCCGTACGCTCGTGCACTATCGGCTGCGCGGCCGCTCCCCCGTGCTGCGGCTGCTGTTGCGGGCCTGCTACCGGCCGCTGCCGACGCTCATCCTCGAGGCCGACTCGATCGGCCCGGCGCTGTTCATCCAGCACGGGCTGGGCACCATCGTCACCGCGGAGTCGATCGGCAGCGAGTGCTGGATCAATCAGCAGGTGTCGATCGGGCACGACGCGAAGGGCCGTCCGACACTGGGCGATCGGGTCCGGGT
>NZ_JBSGBY010000574.1:0-5505 GCF_053601505.1 Nocardia sp. NPDC004722 | reverse complement strand
AGCCTTCCTCACCGGTCATCAAGGTGCAGACGAGTTCCTCGGGAAAGAGGGCGTCGACGTCTTGGAATCGGAGGCCGTTCGTCGTGACGGACGTGGGGTGCTGCTGATCGAGGCGCTGGTGGCGGTCGGCTACGGCCGCAGCTGGCAGGTCTCCTGGTGGGAATGGCACGTGCTGATGGTCGCGGCCTTCGGACTGATCGCGGTCAGCAGTCACCTCCAGTTCCGGCGCGAAGGCTCCGCCCTCGGCCTCTTCGACAGCGTCACCCTGAACCAGACCATGGCCGCGCTCGAACGCGACTACACCCGGGCCATGACCGAGATGGCCGAGGTGCTGCGCCGGCGCGCGGCGGACGGGGTCCCGGCCGACGAGCCGCTCGGCGCGGTCGGCGTCGAGCTGTCGAAGCGATTCGGGCTCACCGAGCGACAGTTCGTCGTGCTCGAGCAGAACGCGCGGCTGTATCGCCAACTCGATCAGCTGTTCCGCTCCTATATGTCGCCGCAGGTCGCGACCGCGCTGCTGGCCAATCCGGCCGAGGCCGATCTGGGCGGGCGGATCGCCGAGGTCAGTGTGCTGATGGCGGACCTGAGCGGATTCACCCCGTTCGCCGAGCGCACCGACCCGGCCCTGGTGGTGCAGATGCTCAACACCTATTACGGCGCTATCGTGCCGGTGATTCTGGAAGCGGGGGGCGTGGTGGTGCAATTCGTCGGTGACGCGGTGATGGCGGTGTTCAACGCGCCGACCCCGCAACCGGATCACGCGTTGCGTGCCGCGCGCGCGGGGCTGGGCCTGCAGGAAGCCGTCGCGCGGATCGCCGCGGGGCGGCCGGAGTGGCCGCGTTTCCGGGTCGGGGTCAATACCGGTCCGGCCCTGGTCGGCAATATCGGTGCGGCGCAGATGCGCAACTACACCGCCATCGGCGACACCACCAATACCGCGGCCCGGTTGCAGGGCGTGGCGCATCCCGGCGATGTGGTGATCGGGCCGCTGACCCGGGCCCAGCTCGGTCCCCGGGCGCTGGTGGAGCCCTTGCACGCGATCGCGGTGAAGGGCCGCCGCGAGCCGGTGACCTGTTTCGTGCTGCGGGGTGTGCGATGAGCGACATCCTGGTCGAACGCCTGCGGCCTTACAGCGCTTCGGTTTTCGAGGAGATCTCCCGGCTGGCCACCAGCAACGAGGCGGTCGACCTCGGTCAGGGCTTCCCCGACTACGAGGGTCCGGCCGCCATGCTCGAGCTGGCCCGGTCGGCGATTTCCGGTGGCATGAACCACTATTCGTCCTCGAAGGGGCAGGCCGTGCTGCGTGAGGCCATTGTCGCCGAGCGCGGGCGGCGGCTCGGCGGCGGCTACGACGCGCTCTCGGAGGTGGTGGTCACCGCCGGCGCGACCGAGGCGTTGACCGCGGCGATGCTCGCGCTGGTGGAGCCGGGCGCGGAAGTCGTGCTGATCGAACCGTATTACGACTCCTATGCCGCCGCGGTCGCCATGGCCGGGGCCGTCCCGCGCACGGTGGCCATGGTCTCCGACGGCGACGGCTTCACCCTCGATCTCGACGAGTTGCGCCGCTCGATCACCGCCCGCACCCGGTTGCTGGTCGTCAACTCCCCGCACAATCCGAGCGGCTCCCTGCTGAGCGCGGCGGATCTGCGCCTGATCGCCGAATTGGCTTGTGCGCACGACTTTCTCGTCCTCTCCGACGAGGTGTACGAGCATCTGGTCTTCGACGCGGACGACTATGTGTCGATCGCGACGCTGCCTGGGATGCGCGAACGCACCCTCGTCGTCTCCAGTCCCGCCAAGACCTTTCACGTGACGGGCTGGCGCATCGGCTGGGCGCTGGGCCCGGCCCCGCTGATTCACGCCCTCCACGCCGCCAAGCAGTACCTCTCCTTCGTCTCGCCCGCCCCCTTCCAGCCCGCCGTCGCCCACGCGCTCAACTTTGAACAGGAGTGGGCCGCGACCAATCGCGCCGCGCTGCGCGACAAGTCCGAGTTGCTCTCGACCGCGCTGCGGGACCTCGGCTACCCCGTGAAGCGCAGTGCCGGTGGCTATTTCGTGTGTGCCGACGTGGGTACCGACGGCACCGCCTTCTGCCGCGAACTCCCCGCTCGCGCCGGTGTGGCCGCCATTCCGGTGGCGGCGCTGGCCGCCCGCTCGCACTGGGACAACCTGGTCCGCTTCGCCTACTGCAAACGCGACGCCACCCTGCACGAGGCCATCGCCCGCCTGGTCAAGGCCGAAACCTCGTGACCCGCGCGATCATCGGGTCCGGATCTGCATCGTGCCTCCGGGCGGCACATTCGGATGCCGCGACCGGTAATGCTGGGCACTGCTCGCCTCGGCTTGGGATTCGGTCATCCAGCCTGAGCGAAAGCCGCATTCACCGCAGACTGCCCGGTACTTGTTGACCGACTTCTGATTCGACATATAGATGAAAAGCGCGACGATGCCGACCACGACCAGCAGGCAGATCAATCCGCCGTCCATATTTCCTCCTCGCTCGTGCGGAGGTTTCCCCCTCCGTCTCGAACGCTAGGGATCGCCGCACACCACCGGTAGCGCGGACGCCCGTGATGGCGCGGTCCTGGCTGTTCAGAGCGCTGCCCGGACTTTCCGGAACGGAATCGCCCGATGGTCGCGGCCGACACCGGAATGCCGGATCCCCGCCCCGACCCGGTTAACGTCCCCGCTCGGGGGCGGTGGTGGCCGGGGTCGCGGCGGCCCGCCCGGTCGCCGGGTGCGCGATCGGCCTGCTGCTGTCGGCGAATCTGGACCACATCCTGTCGAGTTTCGACGCGCCGACCGGCCGGTTCGAATCGTTGCTGGAGAATGGCGGCTGGACGTCGATCCCGATCACCGCGCTGGCGCTGATCGCGCTGGTGATGGTGGTGCTGCCAATCAGGTGGCGCTGACGGCGCCGGACCGTTACGGTAGGTCCCGCGACGCGGGGAAGTCCCTGGATCTATAGCTGGGGAACGAGTTGAGTTCCTCCGCGTCGTCCAAAACATCGATATTTCGAAGTGGCGTCGGCCACATCGCGGGCCGGTAGTTGCGATCTCCACGTCGGGTCGCCGTCGGCAACAGCGCCGGAGTATGGCATGCTGTGTGGCGAGAACGGGTTGTTGATGTGATCGCTCGGCTCGCAACAGAAAGCAAATAAAAAGAATGTCGCAAGGCAGTGTGAAGTGGTTCAACGGCGAAAAGGGCTTCGGGTTCATCGCGCAGGATAATGGCGATGCGGACGTTTTCGTTCATTTCTCCGCGATCCAGGGCTCGGGCTTCAAGTCCCTCGAAGAGGGCCAGCGTGTCGAGTTCGAGATCGGCCAGGGCCAGAAGGGCCCGCAGGCCCAGAACGTCCGCGTCATCTAAGTTCTGGATCTGACACCGAGACCCGCGCCACGGCGCGGGTTTCGCGCATTTCAGGGCCAGAATCAGCGCTGATGCGCTCGATGACCCGCGGTCAGAGCCAGCCCCCCTGCTGGGCGATGCGGATGGCATCGACGCGGGTGCGGGCCTGGAGTTTCGTGGTGGCGGCGGCTAGATAGTTGCGGACCGTGCCATAGGACAGATGCAGGTCCGCGGCGATCTGTTTGGGGTCGGCGCCGGCGGCGAGGGAGCGCAGCACGTCGGCTTCGCGGTCGGTCAGCGGGTTGGCGGGGGCGCGCAGCGCGGTGAAGGCGAGGCCGGGGTCGAGGACCGTGCCGCCCGCGGCGACGGTGCGGACCGCGTGCAGGAGGTCGCGGCGGGAGCTGTCCTTGAGGACGAATCCGGCGACGCCGATGTCGATGGCGCGGGTCAGGTGTCCTGGGGTGGCCAGTGAGGTGAGCACCAGGATTCGGCAGTGCGGATGGTCGCGGCGGAGTTCGGCGGCGGCGGTGAGACCGTCCTTGCCGGGGAGATCGATGTCGAGCAGGGCGAGATCGATGCGCTCGGCGGCCACGGTCGCGACGATGGCGTCACCGTCGGCCAGGACGGCGGCGACCTCGAGATCGTCCTCCAGTTCCAGTGCGGCGACCAGGGTTTCGCGCAGCAGCCGCATGTCCTCGGCGATCAGAATTCTGATCATCTGATACCACTCCTCTCCGTGCACCGGTCGCCCGAGCCACCGCTCACCCGAGCCGTTCGATTTGCTCAGGACCGGCCGGGCGGTATGCAATCATCGCGTGTCGATGCTCGCCAGGTCGACCGGGTACCTCTTCCTGGTCGTGTACGTCCTCTCGGTCGTGTTCGGCGGGAACGGAATTGCCGCGAGCGCGTGCGCGATCGCGCAGGCGGCACTGCTGGTCGCGGCGGATCGGTGGCGCGGGCACTACCGTTCGGCGCTGCTGGCGCAGGGGCTGGCCACCTATCTCCCGATCGTGGTCTTCGGCCCGGGCACAGTCGATCTCGACGCGCTGCTGGCCGCCACGATCGCGCTCGGGCCGCGCGGGCGCTGGGTCGGCTTCGGTCTCGTCGCCCTCGCTTCCGGTCCCGTGCACCACGGCTGGCACGCGGGCCCGGCGACCTACCTGCTCGCCTCCGTCGGCACGGCCGCCATCGGACTGGTGATCTTCAGCCTGCTGCGCCTGCCCGGCCTGGTCGATCGGCTCGACTCGACCCGGGACGAGCTGACCCGGGTCATCCGCTCCGAGGAGCGCTTGCGGGTGGCTCGGGATCTGCGCGCCGGGCTCGGCGCGCAGCTGGTCGAGGTGGCCGAACTCCTGCACCGGGTGCGCGCCGACCTCACCCGGGCACCGGGCCTCGCGGGCCGCGCCGCCGAGGAGGCAGCCGAGCGGACGCGCGCGATCGTCGCCATGATGCGCCGCACCGCCGCGGCCCAGCACGAACTCGACCTGCCCGCCCGGGACACCGCACCGGTGACGCGCACCGCGCCCCGGCTGGCACTGGCCACGCTGGCCGCGAGCATGCTCGCCCTCACCGCCAACCAGGTCTTCGAGGTCGACCGGTACCCCGCGGCGAACGCCCTCGGCGGGCTGACCGTCTCGACTCTGCTGCTGGCGCAGGTGATCCGGCCCGGCCTGGCCGGACCACTGTGGTGGACCCAGCTGGTCGTCACCCTGGCTCCGCTGCCGTGGCTGGGCCCGTACTGGGCGCTGTGGCTGGTTCCGCTCGCGGTGGCCGCACTGCTGCGCGAGCGGGTGGCCTGGGCATCGGTGGCGGTCGGCTGTCTCGCACTGCGCGCCGTGTTCACCGCGCCGACCGGCGGGCTGGCCGATCGCACCGGCTGGGTGCTGCTCGCCTCGGAGGCGACCCTGGTGCTGTTCGGGCTGGCCCGATTCCATCAGCTCTCGGTGCAGCTCAACCGATCCCGGGCCGCGCTGGCGGCCCGCACGGCGCACCTCGAGCGCCTGCGCCTGGCCCGCGACATCCACGATCTGCTCGGCCTGACACTGTCGGTGCTGGCATTGAAATGCGACCTCATCGGTGAACTGATCACCCGGGATCCGCGCCGCGCGGAGTCGGAGATCGCGCAGGCGCTGCGCATCGCGGCCGACGCGCGGCTCG
>NZ_JBSGBY010000573.1:0-5516 GCF_053601505.1 Nocardia sp. NPDC004722 | reverse complement strand
CGCCGGTACGCTCGCCGGGCTCGAACAGCGCCCCCGGGCTGATATAGGTCCAGTTCACGTCGTGCGCGGTGGTCCGGAACACGGCCAGCTGCCGCGCCCCGCCCTCCGCTATGGGGGCCAGGAAGGCCGGAAAGTCGGGCTGTTCGGCGAGCGTGAGCGCACTGCCCGGAGCGGTCAGGCTGCCCGCGCCGCCGATCACCAACAGCCGGGTTCCGCTGTCCGCCAAGCCTTCCAGCAGAGCGGCGGCAACCTCGGCGAGCTCGTGCTCACGGCCCTCCACCGGCCGGGTCGCGCTGATCACCACCTCGCTTCCGGCGGCGGCCTTCTCGACCTGGGCGGGATCGGCGGCGTCGGCCGTCCACACCTCGACCTGCTCGGGCAGGTCCCGCAGCCGGTCCGCGTGGCGGGCGACCGCCCGCACCCGGTGGCCGCGCTCCAGGGCCTCGGTAACGATCCGGCTTCCGGCGTCTCCGCTCGCGCCGAACACTGTGATCTGCATGGTCTTTCACTCCTTGGAATGGTGTCGGGTCAGGCCGCGAGACGGGTCTTGGGTAGTTCGGGAGCGGGCTGGGCGGGCTGCTTGGTGCCGCCGATCTGGCCGAGCAGGAGGCCGCCCAGAACGATGGCGATGCCCAGCAGCTGCAGCAGGCTCAGCGATTGGCCGAGCGCGGCCCAGCCGATGATGGTGGCCGACACCGGGCTCAGCAGGCCGAGGAAGGTCACCGAGGTGGCGTTGGTCTTGGCGATGCCGCGGAACCAGAGCGCGTAGGCGATGGCGGTGCCGATCAGTCCCAGGTAGAGGTAGCCGCCGATATTGCGGGCGTCCAGCGCGGGCGGCGCGCCTTCCGCGAGGGCCGCGACCGGCAGGAGCAGCAGGCCGCCCGCGGTCAGCTGCCAGCCCGTCATGGCCAGCGGGCTGACACCGTCGGGACGACCCCAGCGCTTGGTCAGCACGGTGCCGCTGCCCATGGCGAGGGCCGCTCCGAGTCCGGCGAGGACGCCGAGGGTGTCGAGGGCCGCGGTCGCCTTGAGCACCACCAGGGCGACTCCCGCCGATCCGATGATCGCCGCGAGAATCTTTCGGAGGGTGAGTGTTTCGAGCCCCGCGAGCGCGGCGAACCCGACCGCGAACAGCGGCGCCGACGAGGAGAGCACCGCCGCGACCCCGCCCGGCAGGCGGTAGGCCGCGATGAACAGCAGCGCCGTGAACAGGCCGATGTTCAGCGCGCCGAGTGCGAAGGCGCGCGAAATCCATTGCCCGTGCGGCAGTTTCCTGGTGATGGCCAGCAGTAGCAGCCCGGCGGGAAGGACCCGCATGAGCGCGGTGAACATGGGCCGGTCCGGCGGCAGGAAGGTGGTGGTCACAGCGTAGGTCGATCCCCACACCAACGGCGCGAGCCCCGTGAGGGCAAGCGTCCCGGCGAGTCCGGCGGCTGCGGCGCGTGAGGTGGTCATCGGTAGCTCCTCATTGATAATCTCAACGTTGAGATAACACCATCTAAATACCTCACCGTCAAGTATCTCAATGTTGAGATTTATTCCGCCGCAGCTAGGAGCCTGTCTTGCCCGACGCCGTCGACCACATCACCGCCGCCTGGCGCGACCAACGACCCGACGTGGACACCTCCCCCATGGAGATCTTCGGCCGCCTCTCCCGCCTCGGCCGCCTGTGCGACAAGGAACTCAGCGACTTCTTCCGCACCCACGGCCTGGAACGCTGGGAGTTCGACGTCCTCGCCACCCTCCGCCGCTCCGGCAACGAATCCGGCCTCAGCGCAGGCGCTCTCAACAAGGCCGCCATGATCACCTCCGGCGCCATCACCAACCGCATCGACCGCCTCACCGCCAAGGGCTGGGTCGAACGCGTCCCCGACGCGAACGACCGCCGCGCCATCCGAGTCCACCTCACCGACACCGGCCGCGCCCTCGTCGACCAACTCCTCCCCTTGCACATGGAGAACGAGCAACGCCTCCTCACCGCACTCACCCCCGCCGACCGCGAAACCCTCATCCCCTTGCTCCGCAAATTCGCGGAATCCCTCGGCGATCTCACCTTGGACTGAACCACGGATAGGCTTCCGGCATGTGAGAGTCTTTGTCGTTGCGTGGTTCTCGTTCGCCACCGCCCTGCTGGTCAGCAGTCGTGACCTGTTCACCCGGATCGTGTTCGAGGAGGGCGACACCGCGACGGTCTCGATCCAGGTGCTGGCGGCGAAGGATTTCGAGCTGCTGATCGGCAACTACTCGCGGGTGGGGTTTCATCATCCGGGGCCCGCGTTCATTTATGTGCAGGCCCTGGGTGAATGGCTGTTCCGCGACGTGCTGCACGTTGTGCCGTCACCGTGGAACGGGCAGGCGATCGCGATTCTGCTGCTCAATGCCGCGCTGCTGACACTGGTGCTGAGCGTCGTCCACGACTGGTATCCGTCGTGGACGGTGATCGCCGGGCTCGGCGGGACGATTCTGCTCTTCCTCACCGCGTATCGCGACCTGGCCAGCGGAATCTGGTTTCCCTACGTGTATTTCGCGCCGTTCCTCGTGCTGCTGGTCGCGGCATCCTCGGTAGCCGCAGGACACACCCGGCACCTCTGGATGGTGGCGCTCGCGGGCGGTCTCCTCATTCACGGGCACGCGGAATTCCTGTTCTTCGTGCCGTTGCTGGGCGGCGCGACGTTGTATCTCCTCCGGCGGCGGAAACTCGAAGTCGCCAAGCGGGATTGGTGGCTGTTCGCCGGGATCGCCGCGGCATTCGCGTCGACGATCCTGCTCGACGCGATCCTGCATTTCCCCGGCGAACTGGTGAAATATGTGGGCTACGGCGGCGGCCACGCCATGCACGCGCCCTGGACGGCGGTGTCCTACACGGTGCAATTCTGGGGACCGAACCGCCCGCTCGGCGCCCTCATCCTCCTCGCCCTCTTCGCCGCCGTCACCCGGCTGTCGCGCGGCGACGAGTTCCTGCGCACCGGCCTGGCATTCTGCGCGGCGACCGTCCCCCTCATATGCGTCTACGCGATGATCGGCATCGACCAGATCGACGAGTCCTACATCGGCTACTTCTCGTACGCCGTGCCGCTGTTCATGTTCATGCTCCTGCTGATCGGCGTCACCCGGCGGCTCGACCTGTCGCGAGCTACGCACTTACGGTATGCCGCCGTCGCCCTGCTGATCGTCGGCATCGCGGCGAGCGGACTGACGCAATCCCTGGCCAACCGCCGCCACGAAATGACCGGCATCCCCGCCGCTTTGGACGCGATGGCACAGCTGGCCGGCCCCCGCCCCATCGTCCTGCAACGCCACCCGCACGAAGCCTGGTCCGAGGTCGTCCCCCTCGTCCTCACGGGCGCCCGCACCGGCATCCGCGTCTGCGCCGACGACCTCGAACTCCTGGTCACCCCCGCATACGCCTGCACCCCAACAGAATTGGCGACCGGAGCCCACTTCACACTGGCGCGAAAGGACACCGGCACACCGCCCGGACAGATCATCGCCGAGGTGAGCCGCGAGCGCGGCGAACACCAAAGCTGGGTGACCACGCCGAACTGAATCGCTACCTCTGATTACCGGCGGGCGCGATCTGAACCGTGACGGAGTTCGGATTGGGAGAGGTGGGCGGGGTCGGGGTGGAGGCGGTGCGGGGAGCCGGGGTGGCGCTCGGGACCGCGGGTTTGACGGGAAGCCCCGGCGTCGCGGGGTCCGGTGCCCAATGTGAGTCGGAGAGCATCGAATTCGGGTCGGCGCTGCCCGGAGCTGGAAGGGCGGGCAGCGGGATATTGACCCGGCTGCGGTTGTCGGGAGTGGGGCGGGCCGGTGTCGCCGGGGTGGAATTGCCGGGGACGGCGGGGATTTCGGTGCCCGGGGTGGTGTTGGTGGGGTCGGTGTAGGTCGGGTCGGGGGTGACCGCGTCCGGCGCTGCGGGGGTGTTCGGATCGGATTCCGCTGGGGCCGGGTCTGTTTGGGGCGGGGTGAGGAACGGGAGCGAAGGGAGGCCCGGCGTCGCCGCGGCGGGGAAGTCGGTGAGGGCGGGGCCTACTTCCATGGCCGAGGCGGGGGTGGGGAGGCCGCCGTCGGGGGCCGCGGAGTATTCGGCGCGGAGGAGGTGGTTGTCGCGGGTGAGGACTTTGCCGGAGGTGGCTTCTACGGCTGCGGTGGTGCGGGGGTCTTCTTTGTCGGTGCCCAGGTACATCTGGCAGTCGGTGGTGTCGCAGGTTTGGGCGTAGGGGTAGCGCTGTTCGGCCAGGGCGTAGGAGCGGGCGGCGATGGCTTGGGCGCGTAGGGCTTCCGCGCCGCCCTGGTCGGCCCAGCCGGGGACCATTTCGGCGGGGACTACGCCCTTGAGGTAGTCGTCGAGGTCGAGGTCGTTGACGGTGCGCGGGGAGGTGCCGTCGAGGGCTACGCCGAGGACGCCGCGGTAGGCGTTGCCGCCGCAGATTTCGAGTTGTTCGGCGGCGGGTCGGTCGGTGCCGTCGGTGACGGGGTAGGCCCAGGGGTCGTCGGTGGAGCCTTCCCAGAGTTTCGCGCCGTCGCAGCCCTGGGTGATGGTGACGTCCGCGCCGGCGGCGGTGGGGGTCAAATGAGCTGCCTGGCCGGGGATTACGCGGCGGTCGGCGACGTAGAAGACGGAGTCGGAGGCGATGTCGAGGGTCTTGTCGTCCTGCTCCATGAGGCGGACGCGGACCGTGGTGGGGCCGATATCGGCGAGTTCCGCGCCGGCGTAGTAGTTGGCCAGGATGCGGTCGGCGGTCCAGCCCGCGACGGCCTTGTCGAACGCGCCGTTCTGGCTCAGGCCGCGGCCGTGGCCCGCACCGGCGGTGAAGAGGAAAGCGTTGTCGGGCCAGGCCCAGAGCAGGAGGGCGGTGCCGCCGGTGGTGGCGGCGACAGCGAGGGACAGGGTGAGCAGACCGCGCCTTCTACGGCGCTGGGCTAGGTACCCGTTCGGCATGTCATACCCGTTCTGTCGAGAGCCGAAGCTACATTCGAGTTACCCAAAGCTAAGCCTCAACCATACGTTCAGAGAATGTGACAGTAGGGACTAGTGTGATCGCTGATGCGCCGGGTGGCAAGCTCGCACTCCGGGCGCGGTTAGACGGATTTACCTCGAATGGGAGATGCTCGTGCCGTATCGCAGACCGAAACACGCCATAACGCTCCCGGTTGTCACCGTCCTCGCACTGGCCGCGCCCGTAGGCATTCTGGCGCTGAGCGATTCCCGAGATGTCCGGGTCACGGACGAAAGCAATCTGGCAGCTATACCTGCACAAATGGCCGAAGTCGCCCTTTCTTCGGCACCCGATATCGTCCTGCCGCTCCGCGAACTGACCGGACTCAACCTCCCCGACCTCCACCTCTCGGATCTGCGGATGCTGCCGCTGCCCAGGGCCATCCCGATCCCGCCGAATCTCATTCCGGGCGTGCAACTACCCAGTGAGATCCCGCTGCCCAGGCTGAATTCCGAGCCGCCGCCGGGCACCGCACCGGCCCTGCCCACCACGACGCGCCCGGCCGCACCCGGTCTC
>NZ_JBSGBY010000572.1:0-5517 GCF_053601505.1 Nocardia sp. NPDC004722 | reverse complement strand
GACCGGGTCGACGTGGTGGCCGGTGCGGAGGCCGACGGATCCGGCCGACCGGCCCGGCTGTTGGCCGCCGACGCGGCCGTGGTGCTGGTCTCGGGGACGGAGAACGGGCACGGGCGCGGCGAGCGGGTTGTGCTGGTGGCCCTGGACTCCCGGCGCGCCACCACGGTGGCGGCCGCCTCGCTGCGCACGGCGCTCACCGTCGTCTTTCATTGAATGAACTAGCATCGCCGTACAGCCCCAATAGCGCCCTACACCCGAATACCACTGCGTTCGATCAGCTCGAGTAGAGGAGTTTCGGCAATGCTCAAGGGTTTCAAAGACTTTCTGATGCGCGGCAATGTCGTCGACCTGGCCGTGGCCGTGGTCATGGGTACCGCGTTCGTCGCCATCGTCACCGCCTTCAGCGATGGCGTGATCAATCCGCTGCTGGCCTTGTTCGGCGGCAGCAATCAACTCGGCCTGGGCTTCCAGCTGGTGGCCGACAAGCCCGCGACCTTCGTGGCGATCGGGCCGATCATCACCGCGGCGCTCAACTTCGTGATCATCGCGGCGCTGCTCTACTTCGTGCTGGTGCTCCCGACCAACAGGGTCAGGTCGCGGTGGGGCAACAAGGATGACGCGGTGCTCACCGACAACGAACTGCTGCACGAGATTCGGGACCTGCTCGCCGAGCGCAGCGCGGGCGGCAAACACGAAAGCTGAAGCCGCGCAAAGCAAACGGGCCCGGTGCGAAAAGCACCGGGCCCGTTGATATTTCAGCTCAGCAGGCTGAGCGGCTCAGTCGGCTCAGCCGAGGCTGAACGGCTGGCCCCACAGGGTGACCCAGCTGATCACGTTGTCGGTCTCGACCTCGACGCTCACGAAGGCGCGCGCCTGGGCGTAACCGGCACAGCCGGACAGACCGATGGTCTCATCCGACCAGGTCACCGAACCGCTGTTGCCGGTGAACTTGTTGCGGGTCTTGTGGCTTTCCTTGCCGTAGTCGTCCGGCACTTCCTGGTCCAGGATGTAGAACGACTTGGCCTGGCCGGGGCCGAGGGTCAGGTTGGCACCGGTGTTGGCGCCCGCCTGCGGGGTGACGTTGCCCGAGTTGTCCCAGCTCGCACCGCCGGTGGCGCCACCGTTGACGTTGCCGCCATCGATGGTGACCTGGCAGCCGACCACGTAGCCCGGGAAGATCTTCCCGCCGGTGGCGGTGGTGTCACCGGAGATGGAGACCTGCGCCGAGGCCGAGACCCAGGCGTTGCGGTGCACGGGGGTGGCACCCATCGACCCGGAGATGTTGGCGGACTCGCCGACCAGGTTCACCGTGACAACGGTTCCGTCGGAAAGGGTTTGGGTGATGGATCCGCCCGGCAGCGGAATGAAGGTGTCGGCGTTGGCAGCGCCGGGAGCGAACAGGCCAAGAGCGGCGGTAGCAACGGCACCTACACCGGCCACCCGCGCCACGGTCTTACGGATGTTCATTTGGTTGTCCCTCAAGGGTTCGAATTCGCTTGCGCGAGAAATGATTTGGCGGGGTGAAGACCACATCAGCCGATGCTGAAAGGCTGGCCGTACAGGGTGGTCTTGGAGTAGTCGTTGCCGATGATCTCGACGGTGGTGTAAGCACGCGCCTGGGCGTACCCCGCGCAACCCTGGATCTGCATCTCCGCGTCGCGGTATTCGACCGAGTAGGTGCCGGCCTTGGTGACTTCCTTCGAGTCGATCTGAACGAAGGCGACCTGGCCGGGGCCGAGGTTGACGCCGAGCGAGCCACCGAGGCCCGCGCTGTTCAGGCTGACGTTGCCGGAGATACCGGCGGAAATGGCGTCCTCACCGATGCTGATCTGGCAGCCGACGATGTAGCCGGTGCTCAGGATCGACGAGCCGTGGGTGGACGAATTGTTCGAACCCGGGCTGTTGGTCGGGCCGTTCCAGGGGCCGACGGTGCCATCCGGAGTGTCGGTGACCACGGCACTCGCGGCACCGCTGACCCACACGACGCGACCCGCGCCGTTGGCGGCGAGCGACGGCGAAACCACCGCGTGCTCACCGGTCCGGGTGATGGTGACGGTGCCCGCCGGGTTCACCTTCTGGCCGTCCGGCAACGGCACGAAGGTGTCAGCGTTAGCGGCACCAGTGGAAAAAAGGCCGACGGCCACGGCCGCGGCTGCGCCGACGCCCGCAAAACGGGCCGCGACGCGCACACCGTGGGTGCGGTTCTCGCTCATACTTCCCCTCATCAGGTTTCTAGCGGTTCAACCTCGACCACCGAGGTTGAAATGGGACTCTCGCGAATCCCCTGGGACCCTTGCGAATCCCCGGTAGAGTTTGTCGCCACATTGTTGCCACTGTGTTACTGGTAACAAATTCTTTTCACGTAGCGACGGAGGGCACTTTACATCACCGCTGTGAGCTTTGAGACGTGAGCGAACAGGATCGGTCACTCGGCTGCACAAACCCGCAGGTATGTGGAGAAAGTCGTGGATAGCAAAAGGGGCCCGGTGCTATTGCACCGGGCCCCTTGGGCATTCCGCTGAGCGGAAACTGATCCAGCCGAGGCTGGATCCTTGTCAGCCGAGGCTGAAGGGCTGACCCCACAGCGTGTAGGCCGTGATGACGTTGTCGGTCTCGACCTGGACCGCCACGAACGAGCGGGCCTGGGCGTAGCCGCCGCAACCGTTCAGGTTGATGGTCTCGTCCGACCAGCTCACCGAACCCGAGTTACCGGTGAACTTGTTGCGAACGTAGTGCGCCTCATTGCCGTAGTCGTCCGGCGCTTCCTGATCGAGCAGGTAGAAAGCCTTGGACTGGCCCGGGCCCAGGGTCAGGTTGCCGCCGACATTGGCACCGGCCGTCGGGCTGGAACCGTCGTAGTTGGCACCCACGCTGGGGCCGCCGTTGGCGCCGCCACCGGAGATGTTGACCTGGCAACCGACCACGTAACCGGGCACGATCTTGCCGCCCGCGTTGCCGTTGGTGCCCGACAGCTGCACCCGCGCGGTGCCCGAAGCCCAGGCATTGCGGTGCAGCGGGGTGGCGCCCATGGACGGGTTGATGTTGGCCGACTCACCGGTCATGGTGATGGTCACCACGGTGCCGTCGTCCATGGTCTGGGTCAGGGTGCCGCCGGGCAGCGGCACGAAGGTGTCGGCGTTGGCCGCACCGGTCGAGAACAGGCCCAGGGCGGCGGTGGCGACAGCGCCGATCCCGGCGGCCCGCGCCATCGTCTTGCGAACGTTCATGATTTTCCCTCTAGGGTCGAATTCGCTTACGCGAGAAATGAATCGGGTGATGACCACACGTCAGCCGAGGCTGAACGGCTGCCCGTAGAGGGTGGTCTTGGAGTAGTCGTTGCCGATGATCTCGACCACGGTGTAGGCGCGCGCCTGGGCGTAGCCCGCGCAGCCCTGCACGTCGACCGGCACGTCCTTGTAGTCGATGGAGTAGGTGCCCGACTTGGGGATGTCCTTGGAATTGACCTGTACGAAGGTCACCTGGCCGGGGCCGAGGTTCAGGCCGATGGAGCCGCCCGCGTTGGCGCCGGTCAGGCTCACGCCGCCGGAGACGCCCGCGGAGATCGCGGAGTCGGAGATGTTCACCTGGCAACCGATGATGTAACCGGTGTTGATCTGCGAGGTGCCGTGGGTCGAGGAGTTGTTCGAACCGGGGCCGTTCTTCGGGCCGTTGTTCGGGCCGACGGTGCCGTCCGGGGTATCGACGTTCGCAATGACCTTGCCCGAGAGCCAGGCGGTGCGTCCCGCGCCGTTCGCCGACAGCGACGGCGAGATGACGGCGGACTCGCCGACTCGATCGATGGTCACGCCCGCTCCGACCTTGTGACCGTCCGGCAACGGCACGAAGGTGTCGGCATTGGCGGCGCCGGTGGACATCAGGCCCAAGGCCACAGCGGCGGCCGCGCCCACACCCGCGATACGGGCGGCGCTCCGCAAACCGGCAGTCCGGTTGTCGCTCATAGTTCCCTCATCAGTTTTCATGCGGACAACCCCGACCACCGGGGCTGAAGAGGTCGCTACGGCTCGGCATTCCTATCGGAAGCAACGCTCGAGCATGCTTGTCAAAACCGATAGAGCCGTAGCTTTGTTGACCCGATGGAGACCTTAGCCACAACAGCTACCAAATGGCAACAGAATCATTAAGGACACGGCAAATCCCGCCGTGAGAGCAATGGCAAATTCTCAGCAGCCGGGATAAGAGCGTGATTCAGCCGTGATGCGGCGGGACCTGCGAACGCAGCCAATCATCGGAGGAGCCACCGGAATCGGGCTCGGGAGAGCGCTCGTCCTTGGACGCGGACGGCAATTCGTCGCCGAAGATGCGCGCCAGACGGGCGCGCTCGGCGGGGGTCAAACGACGAGACCCCGCCCGGCGCTCGGCCGGACGGGGCGACTCGTTGGAATCGGAGCCTGTCGACCCTGTGGAATCGATCGGCTCCGAAGGACTACCAGCGTCGGTCATTCCGACAGACCGGACAACTCATCAATCACGCGGCTGGCCAGCGGACCCAGGGTCGCCATGCCGTCGCGAATCGCCGCCCGCGAACCCGGCAGGTTCACCACCAGCGTGCTGCCCGACACCCCGGCCAGCCCGCGCGACAGGCCCGCGTCCAGCGAGCCCGAGGCCAGCCCGGACGAGCGCAGCGCCTCGCTGATACCCGGCAGCACGCGGTCGAGCACCTCCTCGGTGGCCTCCGGCGTCACGTCCCGCGGCGACATGCCGGTGCCGCCGACCGAGATGACCAGGTCGACACCGCCGATCACCGCGGTATTGAGCGCGTTGCGGATCTCCACCTCGTCGGCCTGCACCGAGATCGAGGCGTCCACCAGGAACCCGGCCTCGGTGAGTAGCTCGGTGACCAGCGGGCCCAGCGAATCCACTCCGCCATGGGCGGTTCGATCGTCGACGACCACGACAAGAGCACGGCCGGCCACAGCGGCATCGATTTCCATGGTGCTCACCGTAGTGCCTTTGTCCGACAACAGCTCCCAACCCCCGTCCGGGGTGACACGAATCGCCGGTACCGGTTCCCGCCCGTTCTTACGGTTCATCATCGGCCGCCCTCCGCAGCTGCTTCGCCGAGGGTCACCTCGACGGTCTTCGGGTTCTTACCCTGGTCGTCGGTGTAGGTCACCTTGACCTTGTCGCCCGGCCGGTGCGAGCGCACCCCGGCGATCAGTGAATTGCCCGAGTCCACGATCTGGTCATCGATTTTCGTGATGATCGCGTTCTTCGGGATGCCCGCCTTGGCGGCCGGGCCGTCCGGTGACACGTCCATGACGCGTGCGCCGTTCACATCGTCCTGCGCCTTCACGGTGATGCCGATCTGGGCGTAGGTGGCCTTGCCGTTCTTGATCAGCTCATCGGCCACCCGCCGGGCGGTGTCCACCGGAATCGCGAAACCCAGTCCGATGGAACCGCTCTGCGCCCCGTTCATCGGCGATAGTTCCGCTTGTCCTCGAATATCTCCACGTCGATCGCCCCGTCGGCGACCAACTCTTGTAGCCGCGTCAGCGC
>NZ_JBSGBY010000571.1:0-5519 GCF_053601505.1 Nocardia sp. NPDC004722 | reverse complement strand
ATTCGACCTGGCCGCCGGACCATCCGAACACCAGTCGCGCTCCGCCCTTGCCGAGCAGTTCGACCCCGGCCCGGGCGACCTCGCCGCCGACGCCGTCGAACAACACAGTGGCGGGTCGCTCCCCGTAGCGGGCGCGCACCGCCTCCGGCCATGCCGGGTCGCGGTAGTCCAGCGCCAGATCCGCGCCGTTCTCGTACACCTGATCCGCCTTGGCCTTCCCACCTGCGAGCCCGATGACCGTCGCGCCCGCCGCCACCAGGTACTGCACCAGCAGCGTCCCGATCCCGCCCGCCGCCGACGGCACCAGCGCCACCGTGTCCGGACCGATGTCGGCGAACCCCAGAATGCCCAGGGCGGTGCGCCCGGTGCCGATCATGGCCACGGCCGTGCCGTCGTCGAGTCCATCCGGAATCTCGTGCAGCCGTTCGGCTTCGGTCACCACCAACTCGGCATACCCGCCGGGCGCCTGCCCGATATGGGCGACCACCCGCCGTCCGATCCAGCGTCGCTCGACCCCCGGCCCCACCCGGTCGACCGTCCCCGACACCTCACGCCCCGGGATGGTGGGCAACTCCGGCAACGGCATCGGCCCGCCCACGATCCCTTGCCGCAGTGCGGTATCGAGCAGATGAACCCCTGCCGCCGCGACGACGATGCGCACCTGCCCGGGCCCTGGCTCCGGATCCGCGACGCTCTCGTAGCGGAGGTTCTCCGCCGCTCCGAACTCGTGAAGTCGAATGGCTCGCACGACAACTCCTCTGTCTGGGGATTCCGTCCGACCCACCTTGCAACCTCAATAATGGTTGAGGTCAAATCCCCGTTGCCGCGTACCATTCGTGGGACAGCAATCGGGCATTTCCGGCCCGTTGCCGGCCATGGGGGTGGGCGGTGCAAATCACCGAGTACAGCGTGTTCGGGTTGCGGTCGGCGATCATCGAGTTGCGCGCGCGGGGAAAGCCACTGACGTTCCGGCTGTTTCCGATGATCCACATCGGACAGCCCGAGTTCTATCGCGACGTGGGGGAGCGGCTGCGCGAGTGCGACCTGATCGTCGCTGAGGGCTGGGACATGCCCAGCTCGACCGGCATGGCGATCCTGTACGCCATGCGGCTCACCTTCCAGCGGGCCGCGTGGCAGCTGGCGAACCAGAACATCGACTACGAGGCACTGGGGATACCCGTCCTGTGGCCCGACGCGCAGTCGGATCACAGTCGTCAGGAGCGGCTCGACCTGCTGTCGTACCTGGACCTCGTGCTGATGATTCCGTTCTACGTGGTGGTCATGGCGCTCGGCGGCCGAGGTTGGCTGTTGCGCAACCGATTCGAGATCAGCGACAACTCCGAGATCCGGATGCGCTCCCGCCGCATGACCGAGTTCGCGATCGATGAGCGCGACGCCGACCTGGTGGCGACCCTGTCCCGGGTGTACGAGGAACGTCATGATCGGCGGGAGGTGGTGGCCGTCGTCTACGGGGCGGCGCACATGCCCGCGGTGATCAACGCCCTCAACGCGCGCTTCGGCTACCGGGCGGTCGGCGCGGAGTGGATGACGGTTTTCGAGGAGGCCGACCTGCACCGCGCGGTCGGCTAGCCGGTGCGGATTCCGGTGTCCGCTCGGCGCATGGCCGCCGCGTCGTCGCGTTCTCGCATGGCGGGCATGGCATTCCAGCGTTCGTGGAGGCGGGCGAGGGTGTCGCGGTCCAACTCCACGCCGAGGCCGGGCTTTTCGGGCACGTCGAGCGCACCGGCGGTGAATACGAAGCGCTCGGTCAGGACATCCTCGGACTGCCACGGGTAGTGGGTATCGCAGGCGTAGCCCAGATCCGGGACGGTGGCGGCCACATGGGTCATAGCGGCCAGGCTGATGCCCAGGTGCGTATTGCTGTGCATCGACAGGCCCTTGCCGTAGGCGCGGCAGACGGCGGCGAGGTCGCGGGTGGCCAGCAGGCCGCCCCAGAAGTGGTGATCCGACAGCACGATCTGCACGGCGTTCAGGTCGAAGGCGGGTTTCACCTCGGCCAGGGAGGTGACGATCATATTGGTGGCCAAGGGGATTCCGCTGCGCCGGTGCACCTCGGCCATGTCCTCGACCGTCGCGGTGGGATCCTCGAGGTATTCGACGACGCCGGTGAGTTCCTCGGCCACGCGCAGCGCGGTCTCGAGCGACCAGCCGCCATTGGGGTCCAGTCGCAGCGGGGCGCCGGGGAAGGCCCGTGCGAGGGCCTTGATCGCGGCGATCTCCTCGTCCGGCGCGAAGACGCCGCCCTTGAGCTTGAACGAGCGGAAACCGCCCTGCACCAGGAACTTCCGGGCCAGCGCCACGATGCCGTCGGGATCGAGCGCGGGGCCCCAGGGATCGGCCGGGATGTCGCCGCCAGGGTGCTCGGCCCACTTGTAGAACAGGTAGCCCGAATACTCCACCCGGTCACGGACTTTGCCGCCGAGCAGGGTGTGCACGGGTACGCCGAGGTGTTTGCCCAGGGCGTCGAATGCGGCGACCTCGAACGCCGACACCACCGACAGCCGTACCTTGTCGGTGGTCAGCGCGCCGCGCAGCCCGCTGGCGGCCGGTGCGGCGTCGATGAGCGTGCTCTCGGTGCGACCGAGCCCGCCGATGGTGGTGATGGCACCCACCGGCAGACCGATCAGGTCCCGCGCCAGTTCGCGAGCCCGGGCCAGATACGCACTGTCTCCGTAGGTTTCGCCGAGACCGACGACTCCGCCGTCGGTGATCAGCTCGACGATCAGCCGTGGCGTGTACGGCTGGTGCACGCCGGAGAGATTCAGCAGTGGCGGGTCGGAGATGAGGATGGGGGTGAGCCGAACGTCGGTGATCACGGGGAGGGCGGTGGTCATGGCTGCGGAGTCCTGTCGGATTGCCGGATCGTTGGGGCGTCAGCGTTTACCGTCGACGCGGCGAGGCAGTCGCCACGGATTGGCTTCCCGCAGCGGGGCGGGCAGCAGCGTGTCGGGGAAGTCCTGCCAGGCGACCGGCCGCAGGAAGCGCTCGATCGCGGCGGCGCCCATCGAGGTGAACTGCGGGGCGGTCGTGGCCGGATAGGGTCCGCCGTGCTGCTGCGCCCACGACAGCGTGATACCGGTGGGCCAGCCGTTCCACAGCAGCCGTCCGGCCAGCCGGGTCAGCAGCGGTAGCAGCGCTCGGACCTGTTCGTGTTCGGATTCCTCCGCGTGCACGGTGGCGGTGAGACCGGGCTCGAGCGCGTTGAGCACGGCGCGCAGTTCTTCCTCGCCGTCGTATTCGATGATTAGGGACTCCGGGCCGAAGCATTCCCGGTCCAAAAGCTCACGGTCGGTGAGGAAGTCACGAGCTTGGACGCGCAGGAGAGTGGGCCGGAAACCGGAGTCGCCGCCCGGCTCGAAGTCCGGTGCGGCCAGTCGCGCAACGCCTGCCTGCTCGCCCAGTGCCGTGACTCCGGCCCGGTAACCGGCCGCGATACGGTCGTTGAGCATCCGCTGTTCGGGCACTGCCGAAACGGCATCCACGAGGTCCTGCTCGAGCCCGTGCGCGACCGGTAACAGCAGCAATCCGGGTTTGGTGCAGAACTGTCCGGCTCCGAGAGTGAAGGATCCGACGAATCCCTGAGCGATGTCCTTGCCGCGCGCGGCCACCGCACCCGCGGTCACCACCACGGGATTGAGGCTGCCGAGCTCGCCGTAGAAGGGAATCGGTCGGGGCCGGGCGTTGGCGATATCGAACAGGGCGCGTCCGCCGGGCACCGAACCGGTGAAGGCGGCGGCCTGGATGTCCGGATGCCGCAGTGCGGTCGTCCCCGCGTCGATGCCGTAGATGTTCTCGAACACGCCCTCGGGCGCACCGGCGGCGGCCAGCGCCGCGACCAGTACGTCACGGGTGCGGGCGGACAGCTCCGGATGTCCGGGATGCGCTTTCACGATGACCGGGCAACCCGCGGCCAGCGCGGCGGCGGTGTCGTGCCCGGCCACACTGAGCGCGAACGGGAAATTCCCGGCGGTGAACACCAGCACCGGTCCGAGCGGCACCACCGTGCGCCGGATATCCGGGCGGGGTCCCATCGGCCAGGACGGGTCGGCGTGATCGATGGTGGCGCGCAGGAATTCGCCGTCGGTGAGCACCTCGGCGAACAGACGCAGCTGAAAGACGGTGCGCGCCAGCTCCGATCGCAATCGGGGTTGTTCGGGCAGGTGAGTTTCCGCGACGGCCAGCGCGATCAGCTCGTCACCGGCTCGCTCGATGCCGTCGGCCGCGGCGTGCAGCCACCCGGCGCGCTGTGCCGGGGTGGATTCCGCCAGGTGTTCCGCGGCCCGCACCGCCGTCGCGATGATGCCGTCGATTCGTTCGAGGGGCGTATCCGCGATCATCGGTTCCTCCACAACACAGAATTGAGGGATTGCTTCGTCAGCGGCCGGGCACTCATGACCGGACCTCGAATTCGGCGACGGTCCACGCGCGAGCCTGCTCGCTGAGCGTCGCACCCAGTCCCGGCCGCCCGGACAGGTGCATGCGCCCGTCGCGGATCTCGAGCCGCTCCTCGAAGAGCGGATCGAACCATTCGAAATGCTCCACCCACGGTTCCAGCGGGTACGCGGCGGCCAGGTGCACGTGCACCTCCCGCACGAAATGCGGTGCCAGCTGTAGTTGTTCGCGGTGCGCGTGCGCCATCACGTCGAGGAAGCGGGTGATGCCGCCGACCCGGGGTGCGTCCGGCTGCACGATATCGATGCCCGCCCTGATCAACTCGGCGTGCTCGGCGACACTGGTCAGCATCTCACCGGTGGCGATCGGGGTGTCGAAGGTCTGCGCCAGCCGCGCGTGCCCGGCGAAATCGTAAGCGTCCAAGGGCTCTTCGATCCACGTCAGCCGCAACGGTTCGAGGGCGCGGCACATGCGTTGCGCGGTCGGCCGATCCCACTGCTGGTTCGCGTCCACCATGAGCGGCACGTGCTCGCCGATCTTCTCGCGCACGGCCGCGACCCGCGCCAGATCCACCCCGTGGTCCGGATGCCCGACCTTGATCTTGATGCCGCCGAGGCCCGACTCCAGCGCGGCCGCCGCCCGATCCAGCACCTCCTCGATCGGGGCGTGCAGGAATCCACCGGAGGTGTTGTAGCAGCGCACCGAATCCCGATGCGCGCCCAGCAGTTTGGCCAGCGGCAGCCCCGCCCGCTTGGCCTTGAGATCCCACAACGCTACATCGAAGGCGGCGATCGCCTGCACCGACAGACCGCTGCGGCCGACCGACGCGCCCGCCCACATCAGCGTGTCCCACAGTCGCGCGATATCGCTGGGATCCTCGCCGAGCAGCAGCGGCGCGAGCTCCCGGGCGTGCGCGAACTGGCCCGGACCGCCGGCGCGTTTGGAATAGCCGATCCCGAGGCCCTCGAGCCCCGCGGCCGTGGTGATCTCGGCGAACAGCACCGCCACCTCGGTCATCGGCCGCTGCCGACCGGTGAGCACCTTCGCGTCGCTGATGCCGCCCGGCAGCGGCAGCGTCACCGGGGTGCGGATCTCCTCGGTGACGC
>NZ_JBSGBY010000570.1:0-5525 GCF_053601505.1 Nocardia sp. NPDC004722 | reverse complement strand
CGATCACCTCGGTGGCGGGCACGGAGAAGAATTTGGCCAGCGCCGCGACGGGGCGCCCGGACAGGTTCATGTAGGTGCGCGGCTTGGCCAGCAGCACCTTGCGCCCGTCCAGGCGCGCCTCGAGCAGATCCGCGCCGGACTTCTTGTGCACGGTGAAACGGCCGCCGACGCGCTCCGCGAGCACATCGGCGACCATGAAACCGACATTGTGCCGGGTGCGCTCGTACTCGGATCCGGGATTGCCCAGACCGACCACGAGCGCAGGACCGGCTGTTGTCTCGGTCATAGAGAGACTGCCTCGGTCATCGAAAACCGTTGCGGGAGTTAGGGAGTTACTCCGCAGCGGCCTCTTCGGCCTCAGCCTCGGTGTCCTCGGCGGCGGCGGCCGGGGCGGCGATGATGTTGACGATCAGGGCCTCGGGGTCGCCGGCCAGGGTGACGCCCTTCGGCAGCGCGATGGCGCCGGCCAGGATCTGGGTGCCGGCCTCGACGCCCTCGATGGAGACCTCGATGGACTCGGGGATGTGCAGGGCCTCGGCCTCGATGGAGAGGGTGGTGGTGTCCTGGGTGACCAGGGTGCCGGAGGCGGCCTCGCCGACCAGGGTGACGTTCACGTCGGCGGTGACCTTCTCGCCACGACGCACGATCAGCAGGTCGGCGTGCTCGATGTAGCGACGGATCGGGTGGACCACGACCGACTTGGTCAGGGCCAGCTGCTTCTTGCCGGCGATGTCCAGGTTCAGCACCGCGTTGGTGCCGTGCTCACGCAGGATGGCGGCGAACGCCTGGGCGTTCACGGCCAGGTGCTGCGGCTCCTCGTTGTGGCCGTAGAGCACGGCCGGAACATTGCCGTCGCGGCGGGTCCGGCGGGCAGCGCCCTTGCCGAACTCGGTGCGAACGGTGGCTTCGAGAAGGCTGGCGTCGGACATGGTTGTTTTCTCCCTACGGCTCGTCCGGGCTGAAATGTCAGCTGGTCGCCAGGCGACTGGGCCGCCCTGGCTGAGGTTGGTCTGCTCGTCGACGAAGTACCAACATGGACGGCCGAAAAGGCCGAGCCGCGTCGATCACGGTGGGCAGTTGGGTGCCGCACCCTCGCCGAGACAACCTGAAGACTCTAACATGCGGCGGAAACGGTCCTGCCGCACCCCCTTCGAGGATGGCCGCCCTAGCGGATTTCCGGGGATTTGTCCGGAGTTTCCCGGCCGGAGGACCAAGATTCTGACAAACTAGCTTTTCGCATGGCCCGACTCCGGGGGAATGCTTTGCATCATAGGAAAAGCCCGTGAAGACGTGTCCGTCTTCCGAGTAAGGAACAGTTGCATGACGAACATCCGCAGCATCGGTGTGAGCGCCGCCGGTCTAGCCGCCCTCTCCGCCTCCGTCGCCTTCGCGGCTCCCTTCGCGGCGGCGGATACCACCGCCAGCGGCCTGACCGTTTCGGGCAGCTCCTACACGGTGGGGCAGACCTACACCATCACCGTGATCACCGGTTCGCCGAGCACCAGCGCGAACATCTTCGACACCGTCGGCGGCCAGACCGTCTCGCTCGGTACCGCTACCCCGGCCGGTGGCAGCACCTCGGCCGCGATCTACTGGACGCCGTCCGCCGCGGGCGCGCACCACATCTCGGTCACCCTGAACGCCGCCAGCCAGGGGCTCACCCTCGGCCCGGTGGATGTCACCGTCGCCGCGGCCTCCACTTCCACGGATTCTGGCAGCGCCAGCTCCATCGTCCCGATCCTGTCCGGACTGTCGGGCATGTTCAGCGGCTCCAGCGCGAATTCGCGGGTCAGTTGAGCCCTTCCGTCCGACTGAAAACGGCCGATCGTTCGGATTCCATAGCGAGTCCGAATGGCGGCCGTTTTCATTTGCGTGGATCTCTGTGAAAACCTTGTCCCGAATACTCTGAAGTATTACTGTTTCACAAGTTCCCCGCGGGAGGGAACGCCCTGCACAACAAGGAAATCGCGCGCTGTCGGCCCCCTCTCGACAGCGCGGTTCCGCTTCCGGTGCGGGGACTCTGATCGGCTCCGGGCGGCCGGTCTGCTTAGTAAGGAACTGTGTATGAAGAGCATTCACCGGTACGGCCTGGGCGCTGTGGGCATCGCCGCCATCGCCGTCACCATCGCCGCCCCGATCGCCTCCGCGGATGTGGTGGGCCAGGACGGCGGCATCGCCGCCATCACCGCCAACGACTGCGGCCCGACCCCCACCCCGACGCCCACCCCCAAGCCGACCCCGTCACCGTCCGGGACCGGCAGCTCCAGCAGCCTGGGCACGCTCCTCGGCGGACTGCTGGGCGGCCTCGGCGCCGGACAGGGCGCCACCTCCAGTGGTACCGGTGCAGCGGTCAGCTGATTGACCGACGGCCGGTTGTTCGGAGCTCGGGGCCGAACAACCGGCCGTTTCTTGTCTTGTGCGGCAGCCGTTTACGCGGCCTTCGCCGTGAAAGTGGCCGCGTAGCAATCGACATAGGGGCGGCCGGAGCGGCGCACGATATCGGCCATCAATTCATCGGTGGCGTGGCGCACGGCCTGCTGATCGGCGGGCGGGAAATAGCGGGGGCGGCCGAAGGAGACACGCACCTTGGCCGGACGCAGGAACCGCCGATCGCGCGGATTGACCCGATCGGTGCCCGACAGCACGACCGGGATGACCGGAGCGCCGGTCTGCATGGCCACCCGGATCACGCCGGTCCGCCCGCGATAGATGCGACCGTCCGGCGAGCGGGTGCCCTCGGGGTGGATGCCCCAGACGCCGCCCGACTCCAGAATGCGCACGGCCGCCGCGAGCGAATCCGAGCCCGCGCCACCGCCGGTGCGGTCCACCGGAACCTGGCCGGTGGCATTCATGACGAACCGATTGATCCGGCCGCGCAGGCCGCCCTCGGTGAAGTACTCCTGCTTGGCGAGGAAGGTGACCTTCCGGCGCAGCGCCAGGCACAGGTAGAGCGAATCCACCACGGCCAGATGGTTTGCCGCGATGATGACCGGCCCGTCGGCCGGAACATGCTGCAGTCCTTCGATCTTCGGCCTGCCCAGCAGGCGCAGTACCGGCCCGACCACGATGTGCTTCAGCAGCCAGTACCACATGGAAAACCCTCCCGAACAGCGAAGTAGACAATGTCTACGGATTGTGACTACCTGTCTACCGCACCCGAGTAGACGCTGTCTACCCTTGCCGTGAGAATGTGAGGCATGACTTCGGTTGAGCCACTGCGGGAACGGTTGGTCGCGGCGGGCGTGGACATGCTCGAGCAGACCGGCGCCGGGCAACTGGGACTGCGCGCCATCGCGCGCGAAGCCGGTGTCTCCCACGGTGCTCCGCGCCGCTACTTCCCGACGCACAACGCATTGCTGGCCGCCATCGCCGCACGCGGGTACGCGGATCTGCGCGCCGACATCGAGGCCGTCCGCGCGAAAACGCCACGCGCCCAACTCGACCGCACCGCGCTGGCCTACGTCACCTTCGCGCTGCGCCGCCCGGAGATGTTCACCCTCATGTTCCGCCACGACCTGCTCGAGGGCTCCGGGGAGAACCTCCGCGAATCGGTGTCGCTGCCGCTGTTCCGGCATTGGCGCGTACTGGTCGCCGACTGCGTGCCGGACCCGACCGGGGAACGCGCCATGTGCCTGTGGACCAACCTGCACGGGTTGGCCGTCCTCGCCGCCAACCGCAGTCTCGAGGCCGTCGCCCCGGAAGCCGATCTGCTCGCCCTCATCGCCCGGGCCATCGCCCAATATCTGGGCACTCCGGCCTGAACCTGGAGAGGTAGCGGCCTGAACCTGCCGGTCGGGCGAACGGGCCGGTCGCGTACCCTGGTGCGGTTGCCTCGTCCGCACGAAGGAGTCCCCCGTTGAGTTCCCCGACTGCCAGCGCGACCTCTGCTACCTCCGGGCGGCTGGCCGACGAGGCGGCGCGGCGGCGCACCTTCGCGGTGATCTCGCACCCGGACGCCGGTAAATCCACGCTGACCGAGGCGCTCGCGCTGCACGCGAAGAAGATCTCCGAGGCGGGCGCCATCCACGGCAAGGCCGGGCGCAAGTCCACCGTCTCCGACTGGATGGAGATGGAGAAGGCGCGCGGCATCTCCGTCAGCTCCACGGCGCTGCAGTTCGAGTACGGCGACTGCGTGATCAACCTGGTCGACACCCCCGGCCACTCCGACTTCTCCGAGGACACCTACCGCGTGCTGACCGCGGTCGACGCGGCGGTCATGCTCATCGACGCGGCCAAGGGCCTGGAACCGCAGACGCTCAAGCTCTTCCAGGTCGCCCGCGATCGCGGCATCCCGGTCATCACCGTCATCAACAAGTGGGACCGGCCGGGCCAGGCCCCGCTGGAACTGCTGGACGAGATCGTCGAGCGCATCGGCCTGACGCCGACCCCGCTGTTCCTGCCCGTCGGCATCGCCGGTGACTTCCGCGGTCTGATGCGCCGCGGCGCGGAGGGCGCGCCCACCGACTACATCCACTTCACCCGGACCGCGGGTGGCGCGACCATCGCGCCCGAGGAGCACTTCACGCCCGAACAGGCCGCCGAGCGCGAGGGTGACGTGTGGACCACCGCCGCCGAGGAGAGCGAACTGCTCTCGGCCGCCGGGCAGGACCACGATCAGGAACTGTTCCTGGCCGGGCACACCTCGCCGGTCATCTACGCCTCGGCCATGCTGAACTTCGGCGTGCGCCAGATCCTCGAGACACTGGTCGAGCTCGCGCCGCCGCCGCGCTCCCGCAAGGACATCAAGGGCAACGAGCGCGAGACCACCGCGCCCTTCAGCGCCGTCATCTTCAAGGTCCAGGCGGGCATGGACACCGCGCACCGCGACCGGCTGGCCTTCATGCGCATCGTGTCCGGCGAGTTCGAGCGCGGCATGGTCGTGACGCACGCGCAGACCGGGCGGCCCTTCGCCACCAAGTACGCGCTGACCGTGTTCGGCCGTGAGCGCACCACCGTCGACACCGCCTACCCGGGCGACGTGGTCGGTCTGGTGAACGCGACCGCGCTGGCCCCGGGGCACACGCTGTTCGTGGACAAGAAGGTCGAGTTCCCGCCGATTCCGTCCTTCGCGCCCGAGCATTTCGCCTCGCTGCGCGCCAAGACCGCGGACAAGTACAAGCAGTTCCGCAAGGCCATGGATCAGCTGGACTCCGAGGGCGTGGTGCAGGTGCTGCGCAATGACGCGCGCGGCGAGCAGTCGCCGGTGCTGGCCGCGGTCGGTCCGATGCAGTTCGAAGTCGTCACCGCGCGTATGCAATCCGAGTTCAATGTCGAGACGCAGCTCGATCATCTGCCGTATCAGCTGGCCCGGCGCACCGATGCCGAATCGGCCGAGGAGCTCAGCCGTCAGCGCGGCGTCGAGGTGTTCACCCGCACCGACGGCGCGATCCTGGCGCTGTTCAGCGACAAGTGGCGGCTGCAGTACATCACCAAGGAAATGCCGAAGCTGACCCTCGAATTGCTGGTCGCCGGAACGGAATAGCGCCTCAGGCCAGGTGCGTCGCGGTGGCCGAGCGGCGCAGCTT
>NZ_JBSGBY010000569.1:0-5528 GCF_053601505.1 Nocardia sp. NPDC004722 | reverse complement strand
TGCGCAAGTGAGCGACACCGCGACCGTCGAGACCGCGCCGAAACCCGCACGCCACCGACGCAAGTGGACGTTCCCGTCCACCTACACGATTCTCGCCGGGGTCACCCTGGCGGTGTGGCTGGCCGCCTTCGTGATTCCGCCGGGCGCGTACGACACCGACGCCAAGGGCCACCCGATCGCGGGCTCGTATCACCGCCTCACCGACACCAAGGGGTTCGACGCGCGGGTGCGGGACCTGTTCCTGGCTCCGGTCAACGGCCTCTACGGCATTCAGGACGGCAAGACCGGCCAGGTCGCCCCGGACGTGGACGGCTCGCTCTACGGCGCGGCCGCGGTGTTCCTGTTCGTGCTGGCTGTGGGCGCGTTCATCACCGTCGCCTTCGCCACCGGGGCCCTCGACAGCGGGATCGGGCGGCTCGCCTACAAGCTGCGGAACCGCTCGTACCTGCTGATCGTCGGCATCATGGTGGTCTTCGCGGTCGCCGGTACTGTCGAGGGTTTCGCGGAGGAGACGCTGGGCTTCTACGCCCTGCTGGTGCCGCTGACCCTGGCGCTGGGCTACGACCGGATGACCGCGGTCGGCGCGATCATCGCCGGTGCGGGCATCGGCGTGCTCTGCTCGACGGTGAACCCCTTCGCCACCGGCACCGCCTCGTCCGCGGCGGGCATCGCCATCGGTGACGGCATCGTGCTGCGCCTGGCCATGCTGGTGGTGCTGACGGCGGTCACGGTCGCCTACGTCATCTGGTACGCGCGCCGGGTCAAGGCCGATCCCGAGAAGTCCTGGTCGGGTTGGCAACCCGGCGACCGGGACGTGAAAGCCGATGAGCACGAACCGGATCCGATGACCAAGCGGCAGGTGGGCGTGCTGTGGCTGGTCGGCCTCACCTTCGCGTTCATGATCTTCTCGATCATCCCCTGGGGCACGGTGATCAAGGGGCCGGACGCGAAACCTTTCGTCTGGGAACTGGACTGGTACTTTCCGGAGCTGACCGCCCTGTTCCTGATCGGCGCGATCGTGGTCGGCCTGGTCGGCGGGCTGGGCGAGGGCAAGATGTCGGAGAACGTCGGAAAAGGCTTCAGCGACTTCGTCGGCGCGGGTTTCGTCATCGTGCTGGCGCGCGGGGTCACCGTCATCATGAACAACACCCAGATCACCAGCACGGTCCTGCACGCGCTGGAGGGCGTCGTCTCGGGCACCTCCTCGGCGGTGTTCGCGGTGGCCGTGTTCCTGGTGAACGTGCCGCTGGCCTTCCTCATCCCGTCCACCTCCGGCCATGCCACGCTGGCCATGCCGATCATGGCGCCGCTGGCCGACTTCGCCCATGTGCCACGGTCATTGGTGGTGACGGGCTGGCAGTCGGCGTCGGGCTGGGCGAACCTGGTCACGCCGACGACCGCGGTGGTGACCGGTGGTATCGCCCTGGCGAAGGTGCGCTACGACCGGTACGTCAAATTCATCGTCCCGCTCATGGCGATCCTGTTCGTCCTGATCTGCGTGTTCCTGGCGATCGCCGCCTGGATCGGTTAAGCGCCCGGAAACGGCATCCCGGTGAACCGGGTCCAGCACTGCCCGAGATGGAACTCCATATCGATGGACGGGTCGATGAGCCAGCGCGACTGCAGCCCGTCGGTCAGCGCGAGGAACGCCGTCGCCATCACCTCGGTGTCGACGCCTTCGGGGACCGTGCCCGCGCGCTGCATACCGCGCAACAGTTCGGCCAGGCCGGTATTGGCGCGTTCGTAGTGCTCGCGCATGTACTCGTGGGCGGGGTGGCGTGGGTCGGCGGCGGCCGCCTGCATGTGGGTGAACAGTTCGATTAGGCCGGGCACCTGGGTATTGCGGCGGATGATGCGCAGCAGCACCTCGGGTCCGGCCTCGCCGAGGCGGGCCGCGTCGACCTCGTCGCGCTTGCGCAGGACCGCGACGAACAGCTCTTCTTTGGAGCCGAAGTAGTGCAGCAGCCCGCTCTGGCTCAGGCCGACGGCCTCGGCCAGTTCCGCCACCGAGGTTGCCAGGAAGCCGCGCTCGGCGATCGTGCGCAGGGCGGCTTCCAGGATCTGCTCCCGGCGTTCGATGCCTTTCCCGTAGGGTCCGCGTTTCACCACCGGGAAAGTCTAAGCGGACTATGAGAGTTTCTTGTCGCTCAAAACCGTGCAATGTACGGTTTTCGTTATGCGCTTCCGTCGTCGCACGCTGCCCCTGGTCGTCCTCGCCGCCTCCGCCGCGCTGACCGCTTCCGCCGCACCGGCCTTCGCCCGGCCGGAGCCGCCGGCCCGGATCGCGCCGCTGGGGCCGGACTTCCTGTGGGGTGTCGCGGCGTCGGGCTTCCAGTCCGAAGGCCATGCGCCGGACAGCAATTGGTCGCGCTACGCCGCCTCGGGCAAGACCGAGGACCCCTACCACGACTCGATCGACTTCTACGATCGCTACGAGTCCGATATCCAGCTGGCCAAGCAGCTGGGGGTGAAGGTGTACCGGATCGGCATCGAGTGGGCGCGGGTGCAGCCGCAGCCGGGCGTGTGGGACGAGGACGGACTTCGCTTCTACGACAAGGTGATCGGCGCGATCGAGGCGGCGGGCATGCGGCCGATGCTGACGCTGGATCACTGGGTGTACCCGGGCTGGGAGGCCGACCGCGGCGGCTGGAATCACGCCGACATGGTCGCGGACTGGCTGGCCAACGCGCGCAAGATCGTGGACCGCTACGCCTCCGGCAATCCGCTCTGGGTCACGTTCAACGAGCCGACCATGTACATGATCAACGAGGTCCGGTTGGGCACCCTGCCCGCGACCTCGGTCCCGGTCATGCAGGACCGAATCGCGCAGGCGCACAACGCCATCTACGACTACATCCATCAGGTGCAGCCGGGCGCGCAGGTGACCAGCAACGTCGCCTACCTCCCGTCCGCGGAGGACGCAGTGAACGGGCCGCTGCTGGGCAAGATCGCCGCCAAGCTCGACTACATCGGCATCGACTATTACTACGGTCTCTCGCCGGATGCCCTGCGCTCACCCGCCGTCACCGACATGTGGAACAACCCGCTTCAGGCGGACGGCATCTACTATGCGCTGCAACACTATTCGCGCGCCTTCCCGGGCAAGCCGCTGTACATCGTCGAGAACGGCATGCCCACCCAGAACGGCGCGCCCCGCGCCGACGGCTACACCCGCGCCGATGATCTGCGCGACACCATCTACTGGGTGCAGCGCGCCAAGGCCGACGGCATGAACGTGATCGGCTACAACTACTGGAGCCTCACCGACAATTACGAATGGGGCTCCTACACACCGCGTTTCGGTCTCTACACCGTCGACGTCCTGACCGATCCGACGCTGACCCGCCGCCCCACCGACGCTGACCCGCCGCCCCACCGACGCGGTCCCGGCCTACACCGCGATCACCCGCGACGGCGGCGTTCCCGCCGACTACCGCCCCACCCGCGACCCGAAGGCGTGCTCACTGGTCGACGCGCCCGGCAGTTGCACGGACCCGGTCACCGTGCCGCGCTGACCCGATCGCGTCCTTCGCGCCCCGATGACGCATTCTCGCCATTCCGGTGTGCGGTCGACGGGAAGCGGCGGGGCCGGATGTCGGGAAGGATGTCCCGAGCGGCCCGTACGGAATCGCGTCGCGCGCAAGACCATCCGGCGAGCTCGCCGGACCGGCCCGCAAGATCCTGTTACCCGGGCGTTCGGGAGCTTCCCCCCGAACGCCGGCCGCGCATCGGGATCGTCCCATTGCGGCCCGGTCCGGCGGGCGATATCCGCCGGGTCATAGCCTGATTCTATGTGTGCATCGGAATATGGCGTCTACCAGCAAGTTCACGTCGGGTGAAAGGTAGGGAGTGACCGAATCCCCGACGAAATCAGGACACCATGTACACCCTGCTCTTTGCCCTCATCCTGCTGTGCGTGGTGGCGGTGGTTCGCAGTTGGCCGCGGGGCTACGCGATGGGTCTGTGCTCGGCGACCCTGGCCCTGTCGGTCCTGGCTTTCCTGCCCCACGTCACCGGCCATCACTTCGAGGTGGGACTGTGACCGCCACCGACGCACCCGCCCTGTCCAACAAGCTCGGACTCTGGTTCGCGCACGCCTATGTGCTCGGCATGTGCGCGACCCTGCTCGGGGCCTACACCTTCCAGTTCGGGCTGTGGGAGTACCCGTGTCCGATGTGCCTGCTGCAGCGAATGTTCTTCCTGCTCAGCGCGATCGGGCCCGCCTACATCATCGTCCGCTCCCGCACCGGGGCGGTGACCACCCGGGAGTTCGCCTCCGGCTGGGGCTGGGCGATCATGGCCGCCATTCTCGGCAGCTTCGTCTCCGGCGCCCAGGTGCTCATGCACATCGCCCCGGACGATCCGGGTTATGCCGGTGCGCTGTTCGGGCTGCACCTCTACACCTGGGCCTTCATCGCCTTCGTGCTGGCCGTGCTCGCCGCGGGCATCGTGCTCTTCCTGACCGCCTACAGCGAACCCGGCAGGGCCGCGGCCACTTCCGTCGCCCTGCGGCGAGCCGCCAGGATCACCCCGGCGGTGCTGCTCACCTTCGCGGCCACCAATCTGGTCGCCTGCTTCTTCTTGCAGGGCCTGCATTGGAAGATGACCGGCGACCCCACCGGCTACCAGTTCTTCACCGACCTGTTCCGGTAGGCCGATCCGTAGATCCCGGCGCACAGCGCGGTGCCAAGATCACTCAGCGCAGCGCCGGGATCACCTCGCGTTCGAAGAGCTCCAAACCGCTGGTGTCGTAGGCGGTTTCGGGGAAGTAGTGGATGGAGTACCCCAGCCCCAGCGCCTTGACCTCCGAGAGCCGTTCGATGATCTGCTCCGGCGTGCCGACGGCGGGGGAATTGCGGAACACGTCCTTCACATGCTGCGCCGCACCCTCCGCGCCGGTGAACGGCGTCAGCCGGACCTCGAGCTCCGCCAGCCGCTGCTGCACCTCGGCCTCGGTCGCGCCGACCAGGGTGTTGAAGTTGGAGCTGCGGGTGATGGCGTCGAAATCCGTGCCGACCGCGGCGCAGTGCTCGCGCAGCAGCGCCGACTTCGCCGTGAAGGTCTCCGGATCGCCCGCGAAGTTGGTGTACTGCGCGTACTTGGCCGCGATGCGCAGCGTCACCTTCTCGCCGCCGCCTGCGATCCAGAGCGGAATCCCGCCCTCCTGCACCGGAAGTGGCCGCACGATCGCGCCGTCGACCTGGTAGTGCTTGCCGTCGAGGGTGGCCTTACCGGTGGTCCACGCCTGCTTGAAGATCTGCACGCCTTCGTCGAGACGGCCCAATCGCGCACCGGCGGAGGGGAATCCGTAGCCGTAGGCGCGCCATTCGTGCTCGTACCAGCCGCCGCCGATGCCCATCTCGACGCGCCCGCCGGAGATGAGGTCCACGGTGGCCGCGACCTTGGCCAGGTAGGCGGGGTTGCGGTAGCTCATGGCGGTGCACATCTGGCCCAGCCGCACGCGCGAGGTGCTGGCGGCCAGCGCCGACATCAGCGACCACGCCTCGTGGGTGGCCTCCTCGGTGGGG